>JANMZS010000037.1:0-6223 GCA_031383535.1 Flavobacterium sp. | reverse complement strand
TGCAATTTGAAGAAAAAGAATCCAATCTGGAAATGATTTTGCAAACAAGGCATCAACCTGAGTAAATTTGACAAAGGTTGCTTAATTTTTAATTACAAAAAAGAAGAAGGCTACAAGATATTAACGGTTGATAGCAATAGGTATGATGCCCGGTACTGGTTAGAACATTTCCTTTCGGTGGATGCTTTTGAAGATGAGAATTTCATCACAAAAAAATACTTGAAATTCTGTCAAGGTTTTGCCAAAGACGTTGTTTTTCCTGCTGAAGACAAGAAAGAAGAAGTGATGTTTATGAATCGTAGCGTAAACTATTTTGCCAAAAATGATCAGTTTGAAGAAAGTAATTTCTTGAATGAAGTTTTAGATAATCCTGATTTAATTCCAGAGTTTAAAAGTTATAAGGTAGACAAAGGCGAAAAATATAGTATTGAAGATGTAACTACATTTCCAATTGCTAATGCAGCCGTTTCTGACGCCAGAAAATCTATTAAAAACGTTATCAATTTAGACACCCATATTCAAATCAAGTTGGATTTTATCAACCCAGAAAGCGCGGAAAAATTTGTAGAAAAAGGTTGGGACGAAGAAAAACAAATGTATTATTACTTGGTCTATTTTAATAAAGAAGTAAAAAACTAGAATATAACTAAAATAACTGATTTTATTAATCCTCAATTGCTAAGGCAGTTGAGGATTTTTTTATATATAAAATAAGATTTATACTATATTTTATAAAAAAAATAACCTTTCAACGATAAAATGACTCACTTTGACTGGTTTTTACATAACTTTAATGTCCCCGAAAAATCTATTATAAATAATCTGATTATGAACACTATAGCAACATCAAGATTAATTTTTAGTAAAAAAATTATTTGTCAACTATTTGGTCATAGAATCATTACAACAAAAAATATCACAAAAAACATCAAAGAATTTAGATGCACAGTCTGCAATCTTGAGTTAACAAACACAGAAAAAGGACAAAGGATATTTTTAACTCCTGAATTAAAAGACATTAATGAAACCTTATCGCAATTTATCAAAAAAAGGATGATGAGAGCTCATTCGTAATACCCCCAAATAACCTAACTATTTTCATTTTTATTCATTAATTAAAAAAATAAAATTATGTTAATCCTACTAATCACACATTGTATTTTACTATTCAAACAGAAATACAAAACACAAAAAACAGAAACAAAATCAGGAACAATTGTAACTTAATTCATAAATATAGAATCCTTCATTTAAATATATTGATGTTTTTATAATTTACTATTATGTACTCAAAAGCTGCATTTAAAACTTCGCCCATTGTTTTAGCGGTTTTAAAGTTAAAATCATTCGTATAGGCATACAATTCAATCTTCAATTTTTCTGTATGTAAATCGGGTGCAATACAATCATTACTCATAATTTTTAATAATTTCTGAATTCTATTACCCGCAGAGTGAACTCTTTTAGCCAATGCAGCCCTTTCTTCATTTTTATATTGTTCGATAGAAGTGGCTTGTAATTTATTTTTGACCAACTGTACCATTGGAAAATTTTCTTTAAAAAATTGGGGTCTATAAAATTTGAATTTCCCCTCATAACATTGTTGATCAAAATCTATAGGTCGAATTCTAAAAACAACTTGGTCAAAATCATGAATAGGCAAAACAACATAATTATAGGCTCTCATATCTCCAAGAAGCCTAATCATGCAACGTTCATTAAACTTTACAAACTCCTTGGCAATTTGAGACTTTTCAGTTTCAGAACATTTTTCTAATAATGTTTCCATAAATACATCACCAGGAATACCAATAATATGTTCTTCGATTAAGGTATCGTCATGGACTAAAAAATTTATTTTATCTGGAGATAAAATATGCTCTAGCTCAAGTCCATAAATTCTAGAAGCATCTGCTTTTTTGATGTAAAAATGCACATAATTATCATTAAGAATATTTCTAACTTTAATCCTAAATGGTTTCGAATTTCCAAAAGTACAATAATCAATAGCGTCAATATTTAGGTACTTAATTATTTCTGAATTCCCGTCTGAATGCAATAGAGAATAGACTTTTTTTAAATTCAAATCAATTTCACTCCTCTCATGTTCATTATAAAAAACACGAGCCCATAAAGTATCTTGCTCGTTTTTATCATATACATTTATTGAACCCGAAAAACGCAACAAATCATCATAACAAACTGAAACATTAGAAATTCGATCATAGCGTTCTAAATATTCTAAAAGATATTGGTTTATTGGGTATGTAGTTTTTTTTAGCTGAACTGAAGATTCACTCATTTTGAATATATTTAATGCAAATTTACGCTAAATTATAATTCAACTGTAACAAAAACAATGCTTGAACGTTCTATTAATAATAAACCCAAATAAATAGAAAACTATATATCTTCCTCATATGTTGATTACTTAAAAAGGAGATTTATAGTATATTTGTAAGTTATGAAATGCATAAAAACATTTTTCCTTTTTGCAATTATATGCTCCCCATACTTAAACGTATTTGGGCAAAACATTACTGTTGATGACACCAAAACACCAACTGAATTAGTTTCAATTTTAACTAACAACAGTGCTTGTATAAGTGTTTCCAGCCCATCAGTCAAAGGAGATACTTTTACATCAGGAAAAAATAGTTATGGTTATTTTAATCAATCTAGTAGTACTTTCCCTTTTTCAGAGGGAATTATACTAAGCACAGGAAATGCAGCCAGCTCTAAAGGACCTATTGTTGCAGGAAGCATTGGTGAAGGTGGTAATAGCTGGTTAGGTGATCCCGATTTGAATACTATTTTAAATATTAATTCTAAAAACTCAACTGTACTAGAATTTGATTTTACTCCAAAAACTAACTTTATTAGTTTCAATTATATTTTTGCCTCCAATGAATATCAGTCGTATTATCCTTGTAACGTTTCAGATGGATTTGCTTTTTTGATTAAAGAAAACATATCGGGTTCAACGTACCAAAATTTAGCTGTAATTCTAGGAACTAATACGCCTGTTTCTTCTCAAAATATTCGTCCTACTATTAATAATACTGTTGATAATGGTACTTTTTATGATGGATGTCCTGCTTTAAATGAAACCTATTTTAATGGATACAATTCAGCCTCTAGTCCTATAAATTACACCGGACAAACTGTTGTGATGAAAGCACAGACTACATTAGAAGCTAATAAAAATTATCATATTAAGTTAGTCATTGCCGATTCAAGAAATAACTACATCAACTCAGCGGTTTTTATTGAATCAGGTAGTTTCTCTCCAAAAATAGACTTGGGACCAGATCAATTATTACTTACTAATAATCCTGTTTGTTTTGGAGATTCATTTTTATTGGATACAAAATTATCCTCAAATTACACATACAAATGGTTCAAAGACGGCTCACTAACAGCAATTCTTGGAGAGACGAATTCAACATTAAATGTGGTTGATTCAGGAATCTACAAAGTAGCAGTAGATTTAGGTTCTGGGTGTATTGCTACAGGTGAAATTAAAATTGAATTCGCCCCTCAAATTGTTTTGAATCCGATTACCCTTGGTAAATGTGATGAAAATGGGAATGGAACTGCTTCTTTTGATTTAACTAAAGCTGAAACTGAAATCAAAAGCAAAGATAGTAACATAAATAAAGTTGACTTTTATGAAACTCAGACTGGAGCTGTTTTGTCTAATCTAATAGCAAATCCTAGCACTTTTGTCAAAACTGCTGCAGCAGACCAAATAGTGTATGCAAAAGCAACGAGTATTTATGGCTGCACAAACACATCTACAGTAACACTTACAACACTTCCGAGTGTTCTTATTTCAGGAATTAGCTCTCCTCCTACTGTAAACGATTTTTTAGGAAACGACAATTCTGTTGAATTAACTCCGCCAACAGCCAGTGGTTCTTATGAATATTCATTAAACGGAACTAATTATCAAACATCTAATGTATTTACTGGTCTCTCTACTGGAAACTACACCGCTTATATAAGAGATACAAACACCTGTGAATATAGCATTTATGAAATAACTATTCTTGACTACCCTCGCTTTTTTACCCCAAATGATGATGGATTTAATGATAACTGGGAAATAAAAAACTTAGATTTGTTTCCAAAAGCCATAGTGTCCATTTTTGACCGTTATGGAAAATTAGTAACCCAAATAAATACAGTAAAAAATTCATGGGACGGAAAATATAATGGTTTCAATTTACCATCGGATGATTATTGGTTTTCAATTACCTTTGGAGATAGCAAAACAATAAAAGGTCATTTTTCGTTAAAAAGATAATATATTTATAAAATGAAAATCATATACCTATTTTTAATTTTATCAATAAATTGTTTTTCACAATTTAGCAAAACGCATTATATCCCTCCTTTAACTTGTTCGACTGGAAATGCACAAGATCATTATCTTTATATTTCGACCGCAAGTACAAAAAATGTAAATTTTAAAATTTCTCAAATTGGCGGAACACAAATTAAAGGCACAGTAAATAAAAACACTCCCTACAAGTATTATATAGGATCAGGCGACAACACTGCTTTATTTACTCCAAAAACAACCATTGGAATTATTCAAAACAAAGGATACATCATTGAAGCAGAGGATTTAATTTACACAAGTATTAGAGTTAATGCAGGTTTTAATCAAAATAATAGCTCCTATAGTCATGCTGGAGGATTAGTCTCAAAAGGAAATAGCGCTCTAGGAAAAGAATTTAGATTAGGGGCTATGCTCAACCCTATTTTTGATGCAAGTTTATTAAACTTTGCTTCCATTTTAGCCACAGAAAATGGCACAACTGTAACCTTATCCAATATTCCGGATGGAACAATTTTAACTGATGGTTTTGTGGTTAGTGGTCCAATAACAATCACTTTAAATAAGAACGAAAGCTATGTTTTAGCATTAGAGAACTATAACGATAGTGTTTCAAATAGTTCTAAAATGATTGGTGCATTAGTTGAAACAGACAAGCCTGTAGTGGTCAATTCAGGATCGTTTGCAGGAAGCAATAGCATCTTAGTGAATGGGATGGGAAATCTGGCAGGTCGAGATGTTGGATTTGATCAAATTGTACCTTTTGATAAAACAGGAAAAGAATACATTTTTGTAAAAGGAGTGGGAACTGATGAACTAGAACGCATTATATTAATTGCTCACAAATCACAAACCGAAATTTATATTAATGGCAATACTACTCCATTTGCAACCCTAAACAACCCAGGAGATTATATTGTGATAGATGGTAGCCAATTTGATAATGGAAATTTATATGTAACAACTTCTGAAAATGTTTTTGCTTACCAATGTATTGGAGGATCAGCTTCACCAGCCAATCAAAATATGTTTTTTGTGCCCCCTATAAATTGTGCCACACCCAATACCGTTGACAATATTCCTATGATAGAAAATATTGGTACTACTACCTACAGTGGAAGTTTAAATATTGTTACCGAAGCTGGTGCTACTGTTTTGATTGACGGAAATCCTATAAACTCCTTACCGTATCCAATCACAGGAAACAGCGCATTTGAACGGTACACCGTTTATAATTTATCAGGTAATATTTCGGTAAAATCGACCAAACAAGTCTATGTGTCTTATTTCGGAACAAATAGTGCAGCGACTTATGGTGGTTATTATTCTGGTTTTGAAACCAAACCTGAAATTATTTCTGACAATATTAATATTGCAAATGCAGCCTGTATCCCAAACGTATCTTTAAATGTGAGTTCATTATCTTCTTATGATACATTTGAATGGTATTTTAATGATGTTGCCATAAGTGGTTCAAATAGCAATTCCTATACTCCAACACAACCTGGGTATTATCAAGTTAAAGGTAGTATTTCAGGATGCCCAATTAATGTGTTTGTTTTTTCGGATAAAATACCCGTGAGCAATTGTCCCACCAATCTAGATAATGATTCCGTAAATGATAATGTCGATTTAGACAATGACAATGATGGGATTTTAAATTGTACGGAATCATTTGGAAATGCTTCCATAAATATTTCGAATCTTAATTCAGGAATTATTTCTGTGAGTAATTATTAAGCTCATTTAAACTTTTAAAAGAAAAAGCAATTCAAAAAAAATGTAATTTAAGGTTTCCTAATCAACAAATTACAAAAGATGAATTGCTTACTCGCAAAATTAACAAAAAACGAATTAGAAAATTGCATATTACCCTTT
>JANMZS010000016.1:0-1737 GCA_031383535.1 Flavobacterium sp. | reverse complement strand
CTAAAATCATAAAGTATTATGAGTTTATCTACACAAGTCATGGAAGAAATAAAAACTGCCATGAGAGCTAAAGATACTATTGCACTAGAGGCATTAAGAGCTATTAAATCTGAAATGCTTTTAGCTCAAACCGCAACAGGTTCAAAAGAAGATATTTCTGAAGCTGACGAAATAAAACTGCTTCAAAAGCTAGTTAAAACTCGAAAGGATAGTGCTAAAATATTTACTGAGCAGAATCGTATGGATTTAGCTGAACCTGAATTAGCACAAATAGCAGTTATTGAAAAATTCTTACCAGCACAATTGAGTGAAGCCGAAGTAGAAGCTGTCATTGCAAAAATTATTACCGAAACTGGAGCATCAGGTATTGCTTCAATGGGGAAAGTGATGGGATTAGCTTCATCCCAATTAGGAGGTACTGCCGAAGGAAAAACCATTTCGACAATTGTAAAAAAGCTTTTAACATAGTTATCAATTTCAAAAAAGTTCAAATTCAGTGCTGCAAAATTGGAATTTAGCTTTTAAAAAATTGAAAATTAATATTTATTGGCTGCGTAGTTCAACTGGATAGAATATCAGATTTCGGCTCTGAGGGTTGCAGGTTCGAACCCTGCCGCGGTCACAAATTCAAAACTTCAAGATTTCTCTTGAAGTTTTTTTATGAATTATTTTATTTATTTCTCTATCTAGTTACATGTTTTAAAAATTAGTTTTTAAGTAAAAATTAACAAAATCATAAGAAGGTAGTGTATAAAATCAATTATTTTTGTTTTCTATTTATAAAGTTAATTATGAATATTTAATGTATTTATTAATGAAAAAAAATGTTCTAATAATCGTTTTTTGTTTGTTTTCAATTTATGTTCCAGCCCAAACAGGATATGATATAACAGTCAACCTCAAAAACTGTAAAGACACAATTGCATATCTAACATTTTATCAATTTGACAAAACTTATATAAAAGATACATGTTCTAAAATAAAGAATGGTAAAATTATTTTTAAAGGTAAAAAGAAACTTGACAAAGGAATTTATTCATTAATTGGCCAAGAAAAGTCGCTGTATTTTGATTTTTTCATTGACGATGAAACACAAAAACTTGATTTTGTTAGCGATGCCAGTGTTAGTATAGCCAAAAACGTAATAGCAACCAATTCAATTCATGAAAATGATTTTTTAAACTATATAAAGTTTATTGGAAAACAAAATGATGATTTAGAAGCTATTAAGCTAAAGTATAAAGGATTAATTAAAAACGATTCAATTGTAGCAGTAAATGCAAAGCAAAAAGAATTAGATACGTTAATTAAAGCATATGAAGATGATTTTATTGAACAAAAAAAAGGCAAATATATAGCTGATGTTTTAAATTTAAAGTCTGAAAAATTATTAAAAGAAATTCCGAAATCTTCGAATGGCAGACCAGATAGTTTAATGGTTTATCAATACTATAAAAAGCACTATTGGGACAATGTGAATTTTAAAGATGATGGAACGATAAGAAATCCGTTTTTCTATCATAAACTTAACAAATATTTTGACAATCTTGTGGTACGTCATCCTGACTCAGTTTCGGTTGAAATTGATAGAATGATGAATAAAACGGAACCAAAAAATTTGCTAGGAAAACTTTTATTGGCTCATTTTACCTATACTTATGAAACCTCAAAAGTCATGGGGTTTGACAAGGTTTTTGTTCACATAATAGATAAGTATTTTAAAACAGGAAAAGCAAA
>JANMZS010000006.1:0-8791 GCA_031383535.1 Flavobacterium sp. | reverse complement strand
GGAAAGACTAATTCAAACCACCGAAAAGCAAACCAAGTTGTTGAATAATGATATCTATATCAATCAAGTACAAATTAACAAGTTAAAGAAAGAATTAAAAGACTTCAAAATCATCTTGGCATAATCTTCTTTGAGGTCTTTTAATTCTTTCTTTAACTTGTTAATTTGTACTTGATTGATATAGATATCATTATTCAACAACTTGGTTTGCTTTTCGGTGGTTTGAATTAGTCTTTCCTTTAATTTTATTTTGTTGTTTTGAATGATAATAACATTCACAGCCGTTTTTTCTTTTTTCTTTACGGATTGTAACAAGGTTTCGTTTTCCCGAATTTCTCTCTGAATTTGGGCTTTTCGTTCTTCTAATTTTTCTTGTTGCGAAGTCTGACCCCATACCATAGAAGTCAAGGATATGAAGATTAGGCTTAGGATGAATTTTGGCATAGTAAAAATAAGTTTCTGCAAATTTACTTAATTATAATTCTTTTGTAATCATTTGGAACCGTATATGGAAAAGAAAGTTCTTCATTAAATGTAACGGTGTTATATTCTAAATTGATTTCTGTTTTCCCTTTTTCTTGAAAGGTACTAATCAAAATATTCAAAGGTACGATTGCTTCTTTGTAGGTCGTATGATTTGAATACCCAATCTGAATTTTTCTTGATTCTGATATTTGTTCTATTTCTTGATTTTTGAGCAAATAGGTGTTGGCATCAAAAAAGAAGGATTTCTTAATTTTACTATCCAACATCTCATTTAATTGAATCGTTTGGTCTACTATAGATTCGCTATATTTTCCCATTTTTAAATCATCAATAGCGCGACCTAAAAGCATATTCTGAACTTTATCATAATTTAAATCGGTGCCCAACCACTGGCTTAAAAAGCTAAAATCCCCTTCAAAATAACTGCCCTTAATTTTTTCATAATAACGCACTGATTTTGGAGTAATCAACGCCTTTGCCATCGTAATTCCTAAAAAACGGATGCTGACTAAAATTTGTTCGTCTTTCTTAATTTTTATTTCTGCCGTTACATTTTGCGTTTGTTTTCCGTTTTCAAATCGAGCACTTGATTTTATATATAATGTAGAAAAATCGACTTTATTGTTATAATAGTTTTCAATAGTATTGCTGACAACCGAAATGTTTTCTTTTTTAGGGGTTACAACAGCTACTGATTTTGTTTTGCATGACACTAGTATTAGTGCGCTAGACAAACAAAAAAGCACTCTTTTTATTGAAAGTAATTTCATTTAATATTATTTTTTTAGTAATTGATTTGCTTTAGAAAAATAGAAATCTTTTTTCTTGAAATCGCCCAGTCCGTTATAAGCTTCGCCCAATTGGATATTGAAATTAATTTCCAATGTTAAATCATTTACGAGATAATCAAGTCCCATTTCAAGCATTTCCTTGGCTTTTTTGAATTGAAGCAATTGGTTATTTGCCAATCCTGAATAATAATAAAATTGAGGCTGGGTAGGGAAAGTTTCTACCATTTCTGCTGCTTTTTTTGATACTATTTCAAATTGTTTTGTTTCAACATATACTTTCATCAAAAGCAAATTTGTATCAACATCTGGTGTTGTATTGTTTTTTAAACTTTTTTCATAATAAAAAGCTGCTTTGTCCCATTGCTTTTTATTGTGGTAAAATTTCCCTATTTCTTTGGCTACATTAATATCGGGCTCCTTATCAAAATAGGAAATTGCTTTCTCTAAATCTGGAGCATATTGAGGATATTTAGTGGCATAAATTAAAAACTCATTTAAGATTCGGTGTCTAATTTTTGAATCAATTTTTGAACTTGCCAAAACGATATTCATTGCGTTTATTGCTTTTTGAGTTTCATTTTTGTCCAAATATATTTTAAACATCCCCACTTGTGCCCATTCTGAATTTGGAATCTCAGTTTCTAATTTTTGAGTGATTTCTAATGCTTTTTTGATGTCGTTGTTTTTCGAATATAGTTCTATTAATGCAATATAATTCGATTCTTCTTTTGGGTTTTTATTGATTTGAGTGATTAAATTGTCGATTTCTGTGTTTTGAAATTTTCCTTGTGATAAAATTTGAGCCTTAAATAAATCTCTAGAATCTGATTTTCCAACAGTGTCATTCAATTCATTAATGAGTTCTAGTGCTTTGTCAAATTGTTGGGTTTTCATATAAAGTGACACTAAATCATCTTTGTATTTTCCGTCTAATTCTATCAATTTTAGTATTGTAGCAATAGCTTGATTGTAATTGTTGGTTTGATAATTTACATCGTACATTCCCACCCAAAACCATTTGTTTTTCGGGTCAATTTGAGTCGCTTTTTCGAATGAATCATAGGCTTCTTTATAATTCTTTAAAGCCAGTTGGTTTTTCCCTTTTTCGAAAAATATAGTAGCCTCATTAGGGTTTAATTTTGAACATTCTTCTAATGCTAAAAGCGCTTTGTCATAATTTTCGATTCCTTTTTGCTTTAAGGATTCGTAGAAATAGTCTTGAAATTTATCCGTTTCTGGTTTTATTTCTTCGGGTTCGGTTTGTGCCAATAGCAAAGCTGGATTGCAAAGCAAAATCAAAAAAAGAAAGTATAAAACCGTATTTTTCATTTTTTTAAAGGTCTAAACACAATGCCCACAAAGAAAGCACGAAGAACACAAATTATTCCAACACCGAATAATCGCCAATACTAATACTAGTAAAATTGCCATCAAAATTGGTATGATTTCCAATCATAGCCTTATCTAAATTAGCATTTTTTATATGAGAATGCGTTTGTACCAAACTGTTTTTTATCACGCTGTTAGTAACATGGCATCCTCTTCCTAAAGACACGTTTGGACCTACGGTGGCATTAATCAAAATCACATCTTCACCAATATAACAGGGTGGAATAATAGTTGAGTTTTGCTGTTTTAGGTTGTTTGCCACTAATTGTTTCCCGTCTTGTTCCAAAAAACCCAACATTCTAGAATTGGTTTCGACGGTAACCTCCTTGTTGCCACAATCCATCCACTCGGCTACTTCTCCTGGCACAAATTTCATACCTTTTGCCATCATTTGTTTGATTCCATCGTTAATTTGATATTCGCCACCATGAATGATATTGTTATCCAAAACCAATTGCAATTCGTTTTTCAAAACGGCAACATCTTTAAAATAGTATATTCCAATAACAGCAAGATCAGAAACGAATTCTTTTGGTTTTTCAACCAACTCTATTATTTCATTGGCTTCGTTCAAATTGACCACACCAAAAGCTTCTGGCTGATCTACTTTTTTTACCCAAATTACGCTATCGGCATTTTGATCCAAATCAAAATCGGCACGAATCAAAGTGTCGGCATAGGCAATAACTGCTGGACCACTCAGCGACTCTTTGGCACACATAATGGCATGACCCGTTCCTAATGCTTCATTTTGGTAGTAAATTGTTCCTTTTGAACCCAATTTTTGTGCGATAGCAATTAAATCATCTTCTACTTTTTTGCCAAAACTTTCGTGAATGATAAAGGCGATTTCTTCGATATCTTGATTTAAAACTCCTGCAATATCTTCGACCAAACGGTGTACAATTGGTTTTCCGGCAATTGGAATTAAGGGTTTAGGAATGGTCAAGGTGTGTGGTCTTAGTCTGGAACCTCGTCCAGCCATGGGTACTATTATTTTCATACTAACTGCCCGCGAATGCGGGTATCTTTTACATACCTGCGAAAGCAGGTATCTTGATTAATAATAATTATTTTTCTCTTATTTTATCAAAATCGAAATTCCAATTTAAACTGATATCCATCCAAGTTGGATTCATCTCTTCGATTAAATTTACTTTCCATTCTCTTTTCCACTTTTTCAATTGCTTTTCTCGTTTTGTAGCTTCAAATCCACTTTCCCATTCTTCAAAATAAATTAACTTATCACAATTATACTTAGCTGTAAATGAATTTGGATAAATTTTTAATTTATGTTCCTTAACTCGTTCTAATAAATTATCGGTAATTCCAACATAAATAACACCTTGAGGTTTATTTGACATTATATAAACATACCATAATTTCATTTTCTTTAAATACTATATTCCTGCCTTCGCAGGAATTATTTCACTCCCGTACTTCCAAAACCACCTTCGCCTCGTGAGGTTTCGGATAATTCTTGAACTTCAATCCATTCGGCTCTTTCGTGTTGGGCGATAATGAGTTGGGCAATGCGTTCTCCATTTTCAATAACGAAAGCTTCATTGGATATATTGACCAAAATCACGCCTATTTCTCCACGGTAATCAGCATCTACTGTCCCAGGCGAATTGAGAACTGTAATTCCTTTTTTGGCTGCCAAGCCGCTTCTTGGTCGCACTTGCGCTTCATAACCTATAGGCAATTCAATGAAAAGTCCCGTTTTTACAATGGTTCTTTCCAATGGATTTAAGGTTATGGATTCAGTTAAATTGGCACGTAAATCCATTCCTGCCGAAGCTATGGTTTCGTAGTTGGGCAAATCATGTTGCGATTTGTTAATGATGTTTATTTTCATTTTTTTATTTTGAAGAGACGTAGGACAAGTCGCGACTAGTCCGTACTCATATAATAATTTTATTTATTTCGTTTTAAAATGCCTAATATAGTTTCTTTCTCGTTGTGATATATATAATACATAAATCCGATTAATAACGGAATTCCAACGAAGTAATTTTCGCGGAAACCATAAAAAGAAATGATAGAAAACAGAATTGATAATCCTAAATATCCTCCTATTTTTGTCATATCATAAGGAATTGGATAATATTTATTGCCAAGAATGTATGAAATAATCATCATGCTTCCGTAAGCAGCAATAGTCGCAATTGCCGAGCCGTAATAGCTGTATTTTGGAATTAAAAAATAGTTCAAAACCAAAGTTAATATCGCACCAACAATTGAAATATAAGCACCAATATGTGTTTTATCGGTTAGTTTGTACCAAACCGAAAGGTTATTGTAAATACCCAAACAAAAGTTGGCTAAAATAATTAGCGGCACCACTTTCATCGCTTCCCAATACGATTTATCATCAAGCAACAACAACTTCAATACATCGGCAAAAACGATAACTCCGAGCAATATTAACGAACCCATTATGACGAAATACTTGGTAATGACGGCATAGGTTTGAGAGGCATTTTCGTTGCCAGAATGACTAAAAAAGAAGGGCTCTATCCCTAAACGGAATGCTGTAGCAAACAAAACCATAAACAGTCCGAGTTTATAGCAAGCGGAATAAGCGCCAACCTCTGATTTGGCTATATTTTCTGGTAGCAAATAGCCTAATAATATTTTATCAAAATGTTCATTGACTGCAAAAGCAATCCCTGCCACAAGAATTGGTAAGCCATATTGCATCATCTTTTTCCAAAGTACTTTATCGAATTTTCGATTTAGGCTAAGATAATTAGGTGATAAGACCACTAAGGTTAGTAAACTTGCCAATAAATTGGCAACAAAAATATAACCTATTTCAAAGTTTTCGATGTATAAATTTTCGATGAACGTATGTGGATTGTTTTGAGCTAATTTTGGCAAATACAACAAAAAGAAAATATTGAGAATCAAATTTACCGCTACGTTTCCTATTTTAATTGTAGCATACATTATAGGGCGTTGATTGGCACGCAGTTTCGAAAACGGAACAATGACCAAAGCATCCAATGCTAAAATCCAAATAGAATAAGTAACATATTGCACATCGACATTTGCCCACGAGGCTAAAGAGTTTCTAAAAATTAGGGCACCAAAAAGGAAGAATATTGAAGACCAAAATATAGAAATAGTGGATGTAGCAATTACATTTTGTTTATCATTTTCAGAATTATAAAAACGAAAAAAAGCGGTTTCCATCCCGTAGGACAAAATCACATTAAAAAAAACCATCCACGACAAAACGATGGAAACTTCTCCATATTCAGCTGTGGGTAATATTCCAGTATACAAACGAACTAATAAAAAACTCAACATACGTGGCAAAACCGTCGCGAGTCCGTAAATGGCAGTTTGTTTGAAAAGATTTTTATATAATCCCAATGATGATGGTTTTAATTTTAAAACACAAAAATAACCATTTCTTTGGTTTTCGGCTCATATTGAACCCCTAATCGTTCTATTTTGTTTACTTTTTTAAGGCAAAAAAAGTCCCCGCCGCTGCGGGGACTTTAAATCTCAAATTTGTATTATACCTTATAAAAAACATCTTCAATAGCAATGTGCAATTCTGGAAACAAGGGACTTTTTATATTTTCGCCTTCTACTTGTGGTTTCAAACCTATGAATTCGTTATTTACTAAAGTGTAAACCAATATTATTTTATCATTCGGTTCTATTATCCAATATTCTTTTACTCCTGCTTCTTGATATAAATTAAACTTGGTATGCACATCGTGTTTGCTATTGTTTGGAGATATAATTTCGACCATTAAATCAGGCGTCCCGTTACAACCTCTTGCATCAAGTTTGCTTTCGTCACATATAATACACAAATCGGGCTGTACCACTGTGGAGTCTTTTTTGGTTGATGGAATGGGCAAACGAACATCAAAAGGAGCTTGGAAAACATCGCAAGGTTTTCGTCTAAAATAATTATTCAACTCAAAAGATAAATTATTTGAAATTCTTTGATGTACCATACTTGGAGCAGGACTCATTTTTAGAATAAATCCTTTTATCAATTCCACGCGTTCCTGAAATTGCCATTTCAAATAGTCTGAATAACTATAGGTTTTGGTTAAATCTAAATCCGAAAAATTAGTAACTATAGCCATTTTTTCTAGTTTCAAAAAACAAATTTAATCAATTGAGATTACTCTTTTGAATAAAAAACAAAAAAGCCAACAAAATTTGCTGGCTTTTATATTATAATTCCCCCTTCGGGGGCTAGGGGGCTTTACCCTTTCAAAGCTTCCGCTCCACCAACAATCTCAAGGATTTCGTTAGTAATCGCCGCTTGACGTGCTTTGTTGTATGTTAATTTCAATTGGTCTCTCAATTCGGTTGCGTTGTCTGTTGCTTTGTGCATTGCCGTCATACGTGCTCCGTGTTCTGAAGCAAATGAATCTCTAACTCCCTTGTATAATTGTGTTTTTAATGATTTTGGAATCAAAGTCAACACGATTTCTTCTTTGGATGGTTCAAAAATATAATCTCCGGTAGAAGCTGGGGTATCTGATTTTATTGCTGCCAATGGCAAAAATTGTTCTACTTGAACAATTTGTGTTGCAGCATTTTTAAATTGGTTGTACACCAATTCGATTTTGTCGTACTCGCCAGAAACGAATTTCTGTGTCAATGTCTCTGCTATTACAGTCACATTATCAAAAGTCAAAGCGTCAAAAACTTGACTTTGATTGTCCACAACGGTTAAGGTTTTAGTCAAAATGTCGTTTCCTTTTTTACCTATGGCAAAAACATCAACTTGCTTCCCTACGTAAAAATCAGCACGGTTTTTAACTTCTTTGATCACATTGGTGTTAAATGCACCACACAAACCTCTATTCGAAGTTATCGCAACGACCAATACTTTTTTAACCTCGCGTTGTTTCGTGAATTCTCCTCCCACATCTCCATCAAGAGTTGCCGAAAGGTTTTGTAATAATTCCGTTAATTTTTCGGCATAAGGTCGCATTGCTGTGATGGCATCTTGCGCCTTCTTTAGCTTTGCTGCAGAAACCATTTTCATCGCAGCAGTAATCTGCATCGTAGATGAAACGGAAGTAATTCTATTACGGATTTCCTTTAAGTTTGCCATTGTAAATAGTTGTAAGTTATATGTTATAAGTTGTAAGTTTTGAAACCTACAACTTACAACCTAGAACAAATATTAGTTATATTTCGCTGAAATTTCTTTAGCTGCTGCTTCTAACACATCTGTGATTTCGTCAGTCAGTTTTCCTGCTTTCAACGCATCAAGAGTAGCTCTGTTTTTGTTGTTCAAGTAGTCTAAGTAATCTTTTTCGAATTCTTTTACTTTATTCACGGGAACATTACGCAACAAGTTTTTCGAACCTGCATAGATAATGGCAGTTTGGTTTTCAACAGTATAAGGATCGTTTAGATTTTGTTTCAAAATCTCCACGTTTCTTTTTCCTTTTTCAATTACGTTTAAAGTAACGGCATCCAAATCAGAACCAAATTTTGCAAACGCTTCTAATTCGCGGTATTGCGCTTGGTCTAATTTTAATGTACCTGCCACTTTTTTCATTGATTTAATCTGAGCATTTCCACCCACACGAGATACTGAAATACCTACGTTAATCGCTGGACGAACCCCTGAATTAAACAAATCTCCATCCAAGAAAATCTGACCATCTGTGATCGAAATTACGTTAGTTGGTATGTATGCAGAAACGTCACCAGCTTGAGTTTCGATAATTGGCAAAGCGGTCAATGAACCTCCACCTTTTACGATACCTTTTAATGTATCAGGCAAGTCATTCATATTTTTGGCAATATCATCATCAGCAATTACTTTACAAGCTCTTTCTAATAAACGAGAGTGCAAGTAAAAAACGTCTCCAGGATATGCTTCACGTCCCGGTGGTCTTCTTAATAAAAGAGAAACCTCACGATACGCAACAGCTTGTTTAGATAAATCATCATAAACAATCAAAGCTGGACGACCAGAATCTCTGAAATATTCTCCAATTGCAGCTCCAGCCATTGGTGCATATACTTGCATTGGTGCAGGATCAGAAGCATTTGCAGCCACAATTACTGTGTAAGCCATTGCTCCTTTTTCTTCTAACATTTTTGCGATTCCTGCTACCGTAGACGCT
>JANMZS010000236.1:0-1695 GCA_031383535.1 Flavobacterium sp. | reverse complement strand
GGCACAACAAATCCAGTTACGTTTACAGCAACTGGCGGTACCGTGTATAACTGGACTGTTCCAGCAGGAGCAAGTATTCTAACAGGCGGTAATAGTGATACTATCACTGTTAGCTTTAATGGAGTGAGTGTTATACCAGGTCTAATTGGTTCAGTTACCGTAAGATCAGTTGACTCTAACAGCTGTATTTCGTTACCTAAATCATTAGTTTTAACGACTAAAGTGCCATCTAAGCCAACTGCATTAGTACTGAGCAATTCAGGAATTTTATCTGGAGGATCAATCAAAAAAGTAGGTCCTTATATGGGAACTGAAACAGTGTTTACATTGACAGCACCAGCTGCAGTTTCAGCGGATCACTACAGATGGGAATTACCTGCAGGGGTAAATCAGTTATCAGGTGGTACCTCAAATGTTATCGATGTTGATTTTGCAGATGTTGCTCCAGGAGTAGGACCATTAACAATCAATGTTTACTCCGTAGGGGGTTGTGGAGAATCTCTAGCAAGAACATTAACATTGGCTAGAGCCTTACCAACTGCACCAACAAAATTAGTACTTACCGATGGTGCTACAATAGTAACTAAAGCAGGAGCTTATGTAGGGCAATCAACGCCATTAACTTTAACAGCTACGCCATTTACCGCTCAAGGAGCTACAGCTACATCTTACAGCTGGATACTTCCTTCGGGAGTTAATGTTGTTTCGGGAGCTACACAAGTAGCCGATAACGGAACCACTAAAACCTATTCAGGTAGTGCAACGGCATTGACTGTTACTTTAGCAGGTATTGGAACAGGAGTATTTACAATCCCAATGAGTGTTTATGCAGTTAATGGAACTGGAACTTCTGCAATAGCAAGAACCTTAACTGTAACAAGCGCAGTACCTGCAAAACCAGGAGCAATTGCTGTTATAAATTATAATGGATGTAACACTACATTTACAGCACAAGTTGTAAACGTACCTGGAGTTGTTTATGCTTGGTCAGTTAATACAGGAACAATAACAGGAGGACAAGGAACTAATAGTATTACTGTTGATCCAGGAGTAGCCACAACCGTTACAATTACAGTTATAGGTTCTAATGGTACAGGAGTAAGTACAGCAAGAATACTTGCTGTTAAAAAATCAGTTCTTCCTTGTAAATTGGCTCCAGCAGATGTTGTTGCAGATGAGTTCAGCGTTATCGCCTATCCAAACCCATCATCAGACGAATTTACTATTGAAGCTTCAAGAAAAGGAGCGTCAGTACAAGTTTATGATATGGTAGGACGTTTGATTGAAAGTCGTCAAGCAACGGCTGCTTCAACTCAAGTGGGTAGAAACTATGCAGCGGGTGTTTACAATGTCATTGTAAGCCAAGGTGCAAAAGTGAAAACACTTAAAGTGATTAAAAAATAAAATTTCATAATTAAATTTTTTTTGTTAAAGAGGCTATTCGAAAGGATAGCCTCTTTTTTTTATTGGTTTTCAGATATATAAGTAGAAAGAATCAATTATTGTCGTATTGAAACAATTATACATTTAATGGTACCATATAAGGCATATAAGTTCACATAAGCGATTCAATCAAAAACTTAAATGTTCTTATATGTCTTATATGGTACCATTAAATGTATAATTGTTTCAATACGACAATAATTGATTCTTTCTACTTGTATATCTGAAAACCAATAAAAAAAAGAGGCTATC
>JANMZS010000203.1:0-19251 GCA_031383535.1 Flavobacterium sp. | reverse complement strand
CATTCTATGACATGTGTTAGTTGCTTATTGGAATGGCTACGAAGTCGGGAGACTTCGCAGAGCACCCGTATTTTAAAGAACTTTCATTTTTATAAAGAACACTTCGTAGAGCTGGAGACTTCGCAGAGCACCCGTATTTTAAAGAACTTTCATTTTTATAAAGAACACTTCGTAGAGCTGGATAAATTCCGTTGCTACAAAATTTGTCGTTCTTACGTAACTCTTACTTCGCAATTAAATCTCCCTTTGATAATTCCAAATTAAATTATCAAGTATTTTTGGTGTAATATTAAAACCATCCTTTTTTAATTCTTTTGACACTTCTACAAGAATAATTTGGCAGTCATTCAAACTTACTTTTTCACCTGAAATATTCTCTAAAAAGCGAACAATCATTCTGTCTGGCTTTATTAATTCGTCAGATCCAGCAAGCATAAAAAAATAAACTAAAGAAATTCCGCTATTTTGACCTGGTATTTTTTTTATTTCAATTTCAAATTGCTCACTATTAAAAATTTTATCAATATCACTTAATTTTTCAATTTCAAATTTCTGTAATATCTCCAAGAATAAAACAACCGCTTCTGACTTCAAAATACCACCTCTGGGAGAAGTCCTTTGTCGATTCTGATAAATATTTTCAGTTAATTCCTTAATAGGTTGTCCCTTCATTAATTTCAAAAAATCTGATGTTGTAAATTCTTCAGAATTAGAAAATTTATCTATTTTGTAATGCTCACAAAAGCGATTTAATGTATTTTGAACAGCTTCATATTTTACCCCAATTGAAAATATAGAATCAATAACACATAATGGCAAATGCTTATAATAATAGACATCCGGAAGTTCATAGTTTTTTTTGTCTGCAAAAATTTCATTGCAAAATGCTGTTGCTTTTATTATAATTTCTTTATTCATATAATTTTAGTGTTATTTAGATTTTAGTCAGACGCGATAAATCGCGTCTCTACAATTACATCACAGCATCCGAAACCCTCGGCTTATAATCCTTCGCAATATCAGCAATCAATTTGATGTGTTGTGGCGTTGTTCCGCAACAACCGCCTATGATGTTTATTAAATTATCTTCAAGATATTCTTTGATAAAAGCCTGCATTTGCTCTGGTGTTTCATCGTATTCGCCAAAGGCGTTGGGCAATCCTGCATTTGGGTGCGCCGACACGTTGAAAGACGTATTTTGAGATAAAGTTTGCAAATACGGTTTGAGCAAATCGGCACCTAAAGCACAATTGAAACCTACGCTCAACAACGGAATATGCGAAACCGAAACCAAGAAAGCTTCTACCGTCTGTCCCGAAAGTGTTCTTCCTGAAGCATCCGTTATCGTTCCAGAAACCATGATTGGAATATCGATATGGCGTTCGTCTTTGACTTCTTCGATGGCAAAAAGTGCCGCTTTGGCATTTAGTGTATCGAAAATAGTTTCTACCAACAATAAATCGCAACCGCCATCCATCAACGCTTCGACCTGTTGCTTGTAAGCAATTCGTAAATCATCGAAGGTTACGGCACGGTAACCTGGGTCATTTACATCGGGCGACATACTTGCTGTACGGTTTGTTGGCCCAATAGATCCCGCTACAAAACGAGGTTTATCTGGGTTTTTGGTAGTAAATTCATCGGCTACTTTACGTGCAATTTTTGCCGATTCGTAGTTCAATTCGTAAACGTATTCTTCTAAGTGGTAATCCGCCATTCCAATTGTAGTTCCCGAAAAGGTATTGGTTTCTACAATATCGGCTCCTGCTTCGTAATAGGCAGCGTGAACATCAGCAATGGCTTGAGGCTGAGTAATGGACAAAAGGTCGTTGTTTCCCTTTAAAGAATGTGGAAAATCCTTAAATTTTTCGCCACGAAAATCTTCTTCGGAGAAATTATAACGTTGCAACATGGTTCCCATGGCTCCATCGAGCACGAGAATTCTTTTTTTTATGGCTTCGTGAATGTTTGACATGCCTTATATTTTATAAATGGAATTAGAAATTTCTATTTCGAAAATGGAATTGCAAAGTAACGAAATAGCCTTACCACTCGCAAATGGTAAGGCTATTTTGTAGTAGTACGAAATCGCTTTTAGGTTATCGCTTTTACCACTGCTTTTGG
The DNA here is from genome assembly GCA_031383535.1 of Flavobacterium sp. Taxonomy (GTDB): domain Bacteria; phylum Bacteroidota; class Bacteroidia; order Flavobacteriales; family Flavobacteriaceae; genus Flavobacterium. Next base: position 17,127 of record JANMZS010000203.1, on the reverse strand, counting down.
AGCTTCTTTACGAGTTCCGTCAAATCCATCTACTCCAGAAACCGTAGTGTATTTCATTACATATTTTTTGCCTGGATTAATAATTTGATACGCCGCTTGACACATCATCGTAGCTTCGTGAAAACCACAAAGTATCAATTTTAATTTTCCGGGATAGGTATTTACGTCACCAATGGCAAAAATCCCTGGAATATTAGTTTGATAATCTAAAGCATTATTTACTTTGATTGCGTTCTTCTCGATTTCTAATCCCCAATCTCCGATTGGCCCTAACTTTGGCGTTAGACCAAAAAGAGGAATAAAGTAATCCGTAGGTATATTTCGATGCGCTCCATCTATTTCTATATCTACTGATTCTAGGTGTTCGGCTCCATTCAATCCTACTACTTCGCCTGGAGTTATCATTTTTATTTTTCCAGAATCTTTTAATTCTTGTACTTTTTCTACCGAATCAAGAGCGCCACGAAATTCGTTTCTGCGGTGAATCAAAGTTACTTCGGAAGCTACATTCGATAGAAAAATACTCCAATCTAAAGCAGAATCTCCTCCTCCAGCAATTACAACTCTTTTGTTTCTGAATTTTTCAGGATTTTTGATAAAGTATTTAATTCCTTTGTCTTCGTAGAATTCGATATCTTCTATCAATGGTTTTCTTGGTTCGAAACTTCCTAAACCACCCGCAATAGCCACTACAGGAGCATGGAATTTTTTTCCTTTATTAGACGTTACAATAAAACTTCCGTCTTCTTGTTTTGCTATCGTTTCTGCGCGTTCGCCTAGTGTAAATCCAGGTTCGAATTGCTTGATTTGCTCCATCAAGTTATCGATCAAATCTCCCGCTAAAATATCTGGAAATCCCGGAATATCGTAGATGGGTTTCTTTGGATATAATTCTGACAATTGCCCTCCTGGCTGCGGTAACGCATCCAAAATATGACATTTCAATTTTAACAATCCTGCTTCGAATACAGTAAATAAACCTGTTGGTCCTGCGCCTATTATAAGTATGTCTGTTTTAATCATCTTAGTCCCCTAACCCCCAAAGGGGAAATTACAGGTAAATATTTAGTTAATAATTGTTTTAATTTTTATCACCGCAACCCTCTTTTTCTGAGAAAGTTGCGTCTTACTAATTGTTGTATTTATTTTTTACTTTTTTCTTCTAACTTCGTACTTCCCACTTCTAACTTCTATTCTTTAATGCTTCGGTAATTTCATTCATTTTCTGCACTTTTTCCTCAAAATCTCCTTTCAAAGTTTTGCGGTATTCGTTCAAATTTTGCACCATTAGATTGATATCTTCCGGAATTACTTCTTCAAAAAACTCTCTCAATCGCTTTGCGGTTGTAGGTGATTTTCCGTTTGTTGAAATGGCAATTTTTACGTTTCCTTTGGTTACAATTCCTCCTAAATAATAATCGCATAAAGGCGGTGTATCGGCAATATTGCAAATCAAGTATCTTTTTCGAGATAAATCATACACTCTCTTGTTTACCTTTAAATCATCGGTACAAGCAATAACCATATGTCGTTTTCGGAGCATCCAACGATTGAATTTTTTTGATGTCAATTTCACCGAAGGATGTCTACTCGCCAACTCCTCTAATTCAGCTAAAAACCGTGGTGCAACGACCTCAACATTAGCATTTGGACTGGACTTCAATAAAAATGATAGTTTTTCTAAACCCACATTTCCACCTCCAACAATCAATACATTTAAGTTGTTTAATTTTAAAAAAACAGGATATAATTCATTCCTCCCCCCAGCCCCCTCCAAAGGAGGGGGAGGCGAGACTTGATTGCTGGAATTTGATTCTTTTATTTCCATTTTAACGCTTTCGAAAATTTCATGTTTATTTGAAATGCAAAATTACAATTCACATTCGTTAAAAAATTTCAAAATTAAATTTAGCACCTAATTTTTATTCAATCTAAAGTTTACGCTTTCGCTAAATCCTGAGTTCTGTATGCTTCCAATTTATCAAAAAACAAAATCGCTTCTTGGATGTATTGTTTTGCAAAAGCTTCTGTCGGTTCGTTTTTATTAATTTGGTATACTAAATCTTTAAATGAACTAGCTAACTCAATTTTATTACTTTCGACAAAAACAGTATCAAACAAATCAATGATTCCAGCATGGTGATTGGTTTTTTGGTTTTCAGCCAATAATAATGCTTTGGCACCATTAACAAATCCGGCATAGGCTAAATAAATAGCATCTGACCATTTTCCTTCTTGAAACACTTCTTGAGCTGAAGTCAATTTGTCTTTGGCTTCTAGCAATAAAGTAGCCACCAAATCAATCACAACTCCTGCACACTCTCCTACTCCCACTGCTTTTATATAATTATCGGCGTTACCCCAATCGATAAAATCGGCTTCGGTAAGGTTCGTAACATCGGCTAAAGGTTTCAAAAATTCGTAAAAATATTTTTCTCCTTTTTCAAGGTAATAGTCTAAGAATCGAGTTCCGTTGGCGTTAGCTTCAAAATCATTCAAAATCATACGCAAAGCATCAGGACCTCTGCGGCTTGGCACTTTGATTACTTTGTCTGAAAAACGCCCTTCACCATTGCCTAAATTTCCGCCACCCAACAATACTTGTAAAGCTGGGGCTACTAGTTTACCTGAATTGATAGACATACCTTGAAAACCAATTTCAGCCATATTGTGCTGTCCACACGCATTCATACAACCACTAATTTTGATGGTTATTTCTTGATTGCTTAAGTACTGTGGATATTCGGTTTTGATAACTCTTTCTAGCTCATCAGCAATTCCAGTGCTACTTGCAATTCCTAGATTACAGGTGTCAGTTCCTGGACAAGCGGTAATATCGCCAATAGTCTCATACCCCAAATCGGCCATTTCTAATTTGGATAATTCCTGATAAAAGAAAGGTAAATTTTCTTCTTTGATGTTCGGAATAACAATGTTTTGACGTAAGGAGAAACGCAATTCGTTAGCACCATAATTTTTAACCAAATCTGCCAATTGACGAGCTTTGTCAATATAAAAATCTCCTAAAAGAATTTTAATGCCAATAGCTACATAACCCGATTGTTTTTGAACAATTACATTCGATTCTTTCCAAGCTTCAAAAGCTTTAGCATTCTCAACAACCACTGTTGGAACAGCTAATACTGGTTCAGTAATCGCTTTTTCAAAATCAGTTGTATCAATTTCGTAAGTCGAAAAAGGCAGTGCTTTTTTCTCTTCTTCTACTAATCGTAAAAATTCGTCTTTACCCAATTCTTTGATTAAGAATTTCAAACGGGCTTTCAATCGTTTCGCTCTTTCACCATAACGGTCAAAAATACGAATCACACCTTCAGCCGTTGGAATAATTTGATTGACAGGTACAAACTCAGAAAGCAACTCGGCATGGTGTGGTTGTGAACCTAATCCGCCACCCAACATGATTTTGAAGCCTTTTTGTCCGTCAACAATTTTTGGAATAAACCCTAAATCGTGCAAATAACTTAAAGCGGTATCTTTGTCTGATGACGAAAATGATATTTTGAACTTACGACCCATTTCTTGACAAATTGGGTTACGCAATAAATATTGAAACATCGCGTGAGCATAGGGAGTCACATCAAAAGGTTCTTCACTATCTAAACCTGCCAATTCACTAGCTGTAATATTACGTACCGTGTTGCCACAAGCTTCACGTAGCGTAATATCGTCCTTGGCTAATTCCGACCAAAGTTCTGGTGTGCTATCCAAACTCACATAGTGAATCTGAATATCTTGACGTGTCGTGATATGCAAACGTCCTGTTGAATATTTTTCAGATACATTGGTAATACGTCTTAATTGTTCACTGCTTACTTTTCCGTAAGGCAATTTGATACGAATCATTTGCACCCCTTCTTGACGTTGACCGTAAATACCACGTGCTAAACGAAGACTTCTAAAACGCTCATCATCGATTTGTCCGCCACGAAACAAGTGGATTTTTCTCTCTAGATCGATAATCTCTTTTTGAACTATCGGATTTTCTATTTCTGTTCTAAAACTTTCCATAATAAAGCCCCTCCCCAGCCCTCCCCAAAGGGGAGGGAGTGAGCAACGTGATTAAATTTATAAATTCAGTTCTTTTTCTTTTTCTGCTCCCTTCCCTTCGGGAAGGGCTGGGGATGGACATATAAACCCCACTCCTGCTGTTGTATTTGTGGCCGCATCTATCAAAATAAATGCTCCGTTTGATTTGTTGTCATTATACGCATCAAAATACAAAGCTTTGCTTAGCTTGATATTTACTTCACCAATTTCATTTATGGCTAGTTGAGAGGCTTCTTTTGTTCCTGAAAAATCAGTTGCAATTGTATTTTTAACGCTATCAATTTTTGCCAAAACTCTATTGGTGTTGTGTTGGACAAAATATTTTGAGCCAGCTACTAATTTTTTAGAATCCATCCAACAAACGGTGGTATTGATGTCTTTGTCTATTGTTGGCAACTCACTTGATTTTACAATCATATCGCCACGGGTCACATTAATGTCGTTTTCCAATTCGATGGTGATAGAAGATCCAGCTGTTGCTTCATCAAATTGTTGGTCAAAAAAGTGAATGTTGGTTACTTTAGATTCTGTTAACGATGGAAGAACTGTTACCGCATCTCCCACTTTGATGTTATTTCCGTATAACTTTCCAGCATATCCCCTAAAATCGTGGTATTGCTCTGTTTTTGGACGAATCACCGTTTGAACAGGAAAACGTGCTTTGCCCTTTTCATATACATCCTTTGGCTCTAAATCTTCTAAATGCTGTAGAATTGTTTGTCCTGTGTACCAAGGCATTCCTCCCAATTGCTCCACCACATTATCGCCTGTCAAAGCACTTAATGGAATGTAGCTTACATTTTGTTCTTTGAACGTACTTTTGGCATTCAAGGCTTGAAAATCGGCTTTGATTTTATTAAAAACTTCTTCTGAATAATCAACTAAATCCATTTTGTTAATCGCTACAATTACTTCTTTTACTCTCAATAAATTATTGATAAAAAAGTGACGGTAGGTTTGCTCAATCACTCCTTTACGCGCATCAATCAAAATGATAGAAACCTGTGAGGTTGAAGCTCCAGTTACCATGTTTCGGGTATATTCGACGTGACCTGGTGTATCGGCAATGATGTAACTTTTTTTGGCAGTAGAAAAATAGATATGAGCCACATCAATCGTGATTCCTTGTTCACGCTCGGCAACCAAACCATCGGTAGCCAATGAAAAATCTAGATAATCGTAGCCTTTTTGCTTGCTACTTCTTTCTATTGCTTCTAATTTATCTGTTGTTAAAGATTGAGTATCATATAATAATCTTCCAATTAATGTGCTTTTTCCGTCATCTACACTTCCAGCCGTTGCTATTTTTAAAACTTCCATATTATTTTTGTTGTTTGTTTGTAGTTGTTTGTTTGTGGTTTATAGCAATAAACTATAAACGAAAAACTATCAACTCTTAAAAGTATCCTTGTTGTTTTCTCTTCTCCATAGCTGCTTCCGAGCGTTTGTCATCGATTCTCGCTCCTCTTTCGGAAATGGTTGAAGTTCTAATTTCTCCAACAACTTCGGATATTGTAGCAGCATACGAATCAACCGCTGCAGTACAACTCATATCGCCCACTGTTCTAAAACGAACGATTCTTTCTTCAATTTCTTCATCTTCTTCTTGATACACAAAAGGAGAGTGCGACCAAATCATACCATCTCTTAAAAACACTTTGCGTTTGTGAGAAAAGTAAATAGAAGGTATTTCGATTTGCTCTTGTTCGATATAACTCCAAACATCTAATTCGGTCCAGTTCGAAATTGGAAAAACACGTACGTTTTGACCATTTTCTATTTTTCCGTTTAGTAAATCAAATAATTCTGGACGTTGATTTTTTTCGTCCCATTGTCCAAAATCATCACGAACTGAGAAAATACGCTCCTTAGCCCTTGCTTTTTCTTCATCTCGACGGGCACCACCAATACAAGCATCAAATTTAAATTCGGCAATAGCATCCAAAAGCGTAACCGTTTGCAAACTGTTTCTACTTGAATATTTCCCTGACTCTTCTACTACTTTCCCTTCGTCAATGGCATCTTGAACATTACGAACAATTAACTCTAAGCCTAATTCAGCAACCAATTTGTCTCTAAATTCAATAGTTTCAGGAAAATTATGCCCAGTATCCACGTGTAATAATGGGAAAGGAATTTTGGCAGGGAAAAAAGCTTTTTGTGCCAAACGCACTAAGGTAATCGAATCTTTTCCGCCTGAGAAAAGCAACACAGGCTTGTCAAACTGAGAAATCACTTCTCTGAATATGTAAATTGCTTCGCTTTCGAGAGCGTTTGTTTTTAATAATGTACTCATAATATCAGCCCCCTAACCCCCGAAGGGGGAACTGTTGGGGTATTTAATTTGTTAATAATTAATTTTCATCTTCATTAGTTCCCCCTTTGGGGGTTTGCTTCGCCAGTTCACTATCGCTCGTGTGGGGGCTATGCAACCCACATTCTTTATGACTAGATTCCCACGACCATCTTCCTGCTCTAATATCTTCGCCTGGGACAATGGCTCTGGTACATGGTGCACAACCTATGCTCACAAAACCCTGTTTGTGCAATGCGTTTTGTGGTATATTATTGTCGTCAATGTATTTTTGAACCTCCTCTAAAGTCCATTTCAACAATGGATTGAACTTGATGATATCAAAATTAGCATCATATTCAAAAACAGCTAAATTATTTCTATTGTCCGATTGTTCAGCACGCAATCCTGTAATCCAGATAGCATTTCCTTTTAAAGCTTTGGTCAATGGCACTACTTTACGAATAAAACAACATTCTTTTCTGTTTTCAACTGATTCGTAAAAGCTGTTAGGCCCCTTTTTGTTTAGTAAATTCTCCACCGCCGATGATTCAGGAAAATAGGTCTTAATATCAACCTTATATTTTTTTACAGTTTTATGAAAAACATCATAGGTTTCCTGAAATAATCTACCTGTATCCAAAGTAAAAATAGAAATAGGCAAATCATTTTTAGCAATCATAGCCGTAATCACTTGATCTTCTTGCCCAAATGAGGTTGAAAAAACCACCTTGTCTTTGTACTCATTAGTCAAAAAGACCAAAGTCTCCTCAATAGAGAAATCTTTTGTTTTTTCTAATAAATACTGTACTAAAGTTTCGCTCATGTTATTTTTTTAGTTCATCCCCACCTTTCCCAAAGGGAAGGAAGATAAGCTGATTTTATTTTTATATCTAATTCCCTATCGGTTTAGTAGATTACTCTACAAAAGTAGTACTTATTTCTAAATTACAAAATAATATTAGCATTTTTTATTGTAAAACGAATAAAGTCTATAATTCCTATAGGATATATGAAAATAGTTTTTAATTTTGTCAAAAAATTACTTTTATGGACTTTCAATATGGATTAATTATTGCCGGTTTAACCGTTGGCTTTATAGTAGGATTGACTGGTATAGGTGGCGGTTCTTTGATGACACCTATTTTATTATGGTTTGGTATTCCTCCAACAAAAGCGGTTGCAGTTGATTTATTGTATGCAGCAGTCACTAAAACAGGAGGCGTTTTTGTACATAATAAAAAGAAAAACATTGATTGGACTATTACGGGATGGTTGGTATTGGGTAGTATTCCAGCTTCATTACTAACTTTATGGATACTACATAGCATGAAAACTGATACTACTGCTATGAACGCAACCATAAAATACAGTTTGGGTTGGGCTTTGTTGTTTACATCAATAGCCATAATTTTCAAAACCAAAATACTGGCTTTCTCTCAAAAACATGCAGGTGACAAATTTCACAAAGAAAGTAAAACTCAAAATACTTTGACAATATTAATTGGAGTGATGTTAGGAGCTGTGGTAACGCTTACATCCATTGGAGCAGGTGCTCTAGGAACAGTTACTCTATTTTTCTTATATCCTTTATTACCAACTCCAAAATTGGTTGGTACCGAAATTGCTCATGCTATCCCATTGACTCTGGTTGCAGGTTTAGGGCATGCTTCGATGGGAAATATGGATTTTTCTTTATTAGGACAGCTATTAATTGGGTCACTTCCTGGCATCTATTTTGGCAGCATGTTGAGTGGCAAAGTACCTGATTTATTCCTTAGAAATGCTATTGCAGTAATGTTATTTTTTGTGGGATATAAATTGGTTTTTTAAATCCTCCCCCCAGCCCCCTCCGAAGGAGAGGGAGCCGAAACTGGAAAAATATTGTATTTTATAATGCCTTACAGCATTATTATCAACCATTTTTGACTATTAAACCTTTTTAAAAAGCAATATCAGCCAAGGTATTATTTTCTAATATTTTGAGGGTATTATCTCTAACTTCCATCATCAATTTACGAACTGCACAGGCTGCTTCATCAGTGCAATCATCGCATTTTTCATAAAAATTATGACTCGCACAAGGTAATAAAGCAATAGGTCCTTCAAGAATGCGATAGACTTTTGCCATATTAATCTCTTTGGGTTCTTTGATGAGATAATAGCCTCCACCCTTTCCTTTTTTGGCTCCTAAAAAACCTGAATGGCGTAATAGCAACAATATACTTTCCAAAAACTTAATCGAAATATGTTCCGCTTTGGCAATATCGGCAATAGCCACAGGTGTATGATCTTCTTGACGCGCCAAAAAGGTCAAAGCTTTGATTCCGTATTTTGTTTTTTTGGAGAGCATGATTAACGATTTACAAATAAATTTAGTAAAACTAAAATCATAGTTTTATATCATATATAAATTTTGCAACTTTTTTCCCAAATGATGTAAAATTAAATTTACCACTCTCATCATTTTCAATTATATTGTTTGATAAAAAATAATTTATCAATATAGTATCAGGGGCATTATCTATATCATGCAAACTATATCTTCTTTGAATCATTGAAGATAAAATTTCAAAAGCATTATTAAGATTAGAGTCTTGTTTAATATTATATGCGAAATTTTCAGCGTCAACTTCTTCTTCTTCTTTGAAGTAATTATTCTCACTTGGTTTTGAAACATCGGTTTCTGTTAAATTCAATTCCGAATTTTTAATAGTATGCAATTCTAATTCTAGCAATTTAATTTGACTTTTTTTGTCTTCTAATAATTCTTCAAATCTATTTTCACTATTCTTAATTTGTTCTCGAAGTGTTATAGATTGTTCCAATGTAATTAGTTGATTTTTTTGAACTTCATTTTTTTTATTTATTTTCCATTGATTAAATATTAACGAAAGCCAATATGTTCCATTTGAAAGAAACGGAGCTATAGTCAATAAAATTATGGTTGAGATTAATGGATATATGTATAATACATTGTCTTCATAAAAGTGATTTAATATGTAAGTGATTTTATCAGTTTTAAGAATTTTTTCACTAACAAAAAATGTTAAATAAATGATTCTCCAATTCCAAACAGTCCAAGAAAAAATAAAAGTTCCAAATAATGGACTTACTAATCTCTCATTTAAAATTGAATTTATCGAAGACTTCAAATCGTTAATCATAAATTAATTCAAATTTTAATTAATTATACTAAATATATCAAATCTACAACATTCACAAATTTACATTCAAATATCGTGAATAATATTGAAAATATTGTCAAAGTTTAAAAACTTTGACAATGCTAAAATTCCTAAGCTAATGCCTGTTCCAAATCAGCAATGACATCCTTAACGGTTTCCAATCCTACTGAAACTCGCACCAAACCTTCAGTAATACCTACGGCTAATTTTTCTTCAACCGACAATTTACTATGTGTTGTTGATGCTGGATGCGTTACAATAGTTCTTGTATCGCCAATGTTTGCCGATAACGAACACAATTTTATTTTATCTAGAAATTGTCGTCCTGCTTCTAAACCGCCTTTGATTTCAAAGGCAATAATATTACCGCCCAAACTCATTTGCTTTTTGGCAATCTCATATTTTGGATGCGATTTCAAGAATGGATATTTTATACTTTCTACATTGGGATGCGCTTCTAAAAATTCAGCCACTTTCAACGCATTTTCGCAATGTTTTTCGACACGAACGGCTAAGGTTTCTAAACTTTTAGACAATACCCAAGCATTAAATGGCGATAAGGCAGGGCCAGTGTTTCTAGAAAACAAATAGATTTCACGAATCAAATCTTCGCTTCCTACAGTCACTCCCCCCAAAACTCTTCCTTGTCCATCTATTAATTTGGTAGCCGAATGAATTACTAAATGTGTTCCCCATTTTATAGGTTGCTGAATGTAAGGTGTTGCAAAACAATTGTCGATAATTAAAATCAGATTGTGTTTTTTGGCAATATTTCCCAATAATTCTAAATCGATTACATCGACGCCAGGATTTGTGGGTGATTCAGCATACAAAATTTTGGTATTGGGTTTAATAAAACTTTCGATTGTTTCCGGCTCGTTTATATCAAAATACGAGGTTTCGATATTCCATTTTGGAAAATAAGTCATAAACAAAGCGTGAGTCGAACCAAAAACGCTTCCCGCAGATACAATATGATCGCCAGAATTCAACAAAGCGGCAAAGGTGGAATAGACCGCTGCCATTCCTGTGGCAAAAGCATAACCCGCCTCGGCACCTTCCATTTGGCAAATTTTGTCTACAAATTCGGTGGTGTTTGGGTTGCTGAAACGGCTGTAAATATTGCGTTCTTTTTCTTCTGTAAACGATGCTCTCATATCTTCGGCATCCTCAAATACAAAACTAGACGTTAGGTACAAAGGTGTTGTATGCTCTTGAAATTGAGTTCTTTCTAATTGGGTACGGATGGCTTGGGTTTCGAAGCCGAATTCTTGTTCGTTCATTATCTCTTTTTTTCCTCACCCCAGCCCTCTCCAATGGAGAGGGAGCCGAAAGTGGAATGTTGTTGTTTAATTTTTTATCAATCTTAAATCAAAAATCGTTTATCTACAATCTTAAATCAAATTGCTAGGTCCCGATTAGGATGTTAAGGGGTTTCCGTTCAAAACTACTTTATAATGTATAGTTGCTGTTGGTTCGACTGTTTTGGCAACAGAGCAATATTTTTCGAAAGATAATTGAGCGGCTTTCGAAGCTTTATCTTCTTTGATGTTTCCTTCGAGATAAAAAACCACATAGATATTTTTAAATGGTTTGGCATCACCCACTTCTTCCCTAACGCCTTCAACATCAGCTTTAAAAGAAGTGATTTCTTGACGTTGCTTTTTTAGAATCGAAATCATATCGATTCCGCTACAACCAGCTACTCCCATTAATACTAATTCCATTGGGCTTGGCCCCATATCATTACCACCAAAATCGGGTCTGGCATCTACATTTACAATATGTCCGCGTTCGTTTTTTAATTCGAAGTGGAAGTTTTCGTTTACTCTGTTTAATGTTATTTTCATAGTAGCTCCTCCCCAACCCTCCCCGAACCTGTCAGCCGACAGGCAGAGGGGAGGGAGAAAAGACTGGAGGTTAGTCTTTTTTAAATTATTTTTTAATCTGCATTTTTCTTTTCGTCTCCTCCCCTTCGGGGAGGTCGGGAGGGGCTTATTTATCCGACAGTCTCAAAACATCTCCAAAAACGCCTCTCGCAGTCACTGCCGATCCTGCTCCTGCGCCTTGAATCACGATGGGTCTATCGCCGTAGGATTCGGTGTAAATTTCGAAAAAAGAATCCGAGCCTTTCAAACATCCCAGCGCCGTATCCGAAGGCACCGAAACTAGTTTTACTTCTAGGGTTCCTTTATCGTTTTGCAAATCTCCTGATAATTCACCAATATATCGCAACACATGGTTGGGTTCTTGTTCTTGTTTTATTTTATTATAAACAGGATCAAATGCTGCTAATTTATTTAAGAAATCAGCAACGTTTCCTTCACGCAAATGTTCTGGAATTAGGTTTTGAATGTTGATTTCTTCGAATTCATTTTGCAAATCTAATTCTCTTGCCAAAATTAGCAATTTTCTTCCCACATCATTTCCACATAAATCTTCTCTTGGATCGGGTTCTGTGTATCCGTTATCTATAGCTTCTTTCAAAATTTCACTAAATGGTGCATCTTTTGAAGAAAAATTATTAAACAAATAACTCAATGTTCCAGAGAAAACACCTTTGATTTTAGTGATATTCTCTCCTGAAAGATGTAATAATTTAATGGTATCAATCAAAGGCAATCCTGCGCCAACATTGGTTTCGTATAAATAAGATTTTTGATTTTCGCCCAAAACCTTTCTCAAATCTTTATAAAATCTATAACTCAAGGTATTGGCTACCTTATTGGAAGAAATCAAGTCAAAACTGCTTTCGGCTAATGAAATATAATTATCCACAAACGATGCGCTTGCTGTATTATCAATAGCAATCAAATTCTCTAAATGATTGTCATTGGCAAAAGCAATAATATCATCAATAGTATAAGCAAAACCATTGGTTTGAATTTCATTTTTCCAATTTGGTGTCACTCCATTTTTGCTTAAAAGTACATTCTTAGAATTGGCAATGGCAAAAACATTTAATTTAATGCATTTCCTTTTTTCAATACTAGGAGCCGATTCTAGAATTTGGTTAATCAAAGTTCCTCCTACTAATCCGTGACCAAAAATGGCAATATTTATTTTCTTTGACACACCAAAAATCTCACCGTGAATAACATTCAAAGCTTTGTTTAGCTGTGATTTTTTAACCACCAAACTCACATTTTTTCCTGTAACCGTATTGTTGAAAAGAATAGGAATAATTTTGTTTTTAATCAAAGCCGAATACGGTTTGTGAAAAGTACTCAAATCCTGCCCTATAATTGAAATTACTGAAACATCATCCGTAATCGAAATTTTATTGACGTCTTTTGAATAAAAGTCATTTTCGAATTCTTTCTCCAACTCTACCACTGCTTTTGTGGCTTTATCCGCTGCTACCACTAACCCAATTCCTCGCTCAGAAGAACCTTGTGATATAATGCTTACACTAATATCATGATCACCCATTACCTTAAAAATACGAGCGTCAACTCCTGTTTTTCCGAGCAAACCTCTACCTTCAAGATTCACCAAGGAAACATTATCTAAAACGGATAGTGTTTTAATTCCCTCTTTATTTGAAGCAGAAGTGATTAATGTTCCTTTATTATCATAATTAAATGTGTTTAAAATACGTAAGGGTATATTTTTTTCTAATAAAGGGATAATCGTTTTTGCATGCAAAATAGTTGCTCCAAAATTAGCTATTTCATTCGCTTCATTAAAAGACAAACGGTCAATTTTTTTGGCATCAGAAACTAATTCTGGGTTTGCTGTATAGATTCCATCAACGTTAGTATATATCTGAAGTTCTTCGGCATTAATATAATTTGCAATTAATGAAGCGGTATAATTACTTCCATTTCGACCTAAAGTGGTAACCTCATCTTTGGTATTTGAACCTATAAAACCCGAAATAATGTTTACCGTTTCTTTATTATCTTTGAAAAATTGAATCACATTCTTTTTAGAAATTTGTTCTAAAGGTTGGGCATCGCCAAATTTAGAATCTGTCTTTATCAGTTCTCTGGTATCGACAAAAAGTGCATTAATTCCTCTTTCTTTTAAAACGGCTGTCACTAATTTGGCTGCAATTAATTCCCCTTGCGAAAGTACTTGATCCTTAATTTTATCGCTATAATCGCCTATTAAACTAACGCCTTCAAAAAGTTTGTCTAATTTTTCAAACTCCACAGACAAGTCAGCATTGCTATAATCGGCTTGTTGGTATTCTTTGAAACTTTCTAACAAAGGCTTGTAATTTCGATTTTTGGAAGCAATGGTTAGAATATCGCCTAATTCGTCTGTGGCATTTCCGCGTGCAGAAACTACAACAGCAATGTGCTCTCCTTTGCTTTTTTTATCAACAATAATATCCAAAACGGTCTGTATTCCGTCTCCGTTTGCCAAAGATTTGCCTCCAAATTTTACTATTTTCATTTTTCTTTTATTATTAAAAACAACTTCTAATAAATTGTCTAATTGTTCGTATTCCATTAAAAAAGCATCGTGACCATGTTGTGAATCTATTTCGCTATAAAACACATTGTTCTTGAATTTTTTTATTTCGTGATAGGTTTCTCGATTTTCATTGGCCGTAAAAAACAAGTCCGAATTGATTCCAATAATATGTATGTCGGCTTCAATTTTGGTAATTATTGCCTCAAATGAAGTTCTATTTCGAGTAATATCAATTGTTTTCAACAACTGATTCATCATCTTATAAGCCGAAAGTTGAAACCTTTTTTGGAGTTTTTCGCCGTGATGATTCAACCAACTTTCTACCTTAAAAGATTCTAAATGTTCGTTGGTATTACGCTGAAATTTTTCTTTGAAAGATTCTGGAGTTCGATAACACAGCATCGCATGAATCCTTGCGTCTTCAATGGGTTTACGAGAATTATTGAGTATTTGTTCCTGTAAATAACAATTCGCAATTAACCAGTCAGTCGATTTCCAATCGGTGGCAATGGGTATAAAGTGTTGCGTGATTTTTGGTTCTAATGCGACCATTTCCCATCCTATTCCACCTCCTACTGAGCCTCCAATAAGAGCAAACAATTTTTTTATTTCTAGGAAACGGATTCCTTCTAAAAAAACTCGAGCAATATCCCTTGCGTTAAAATCTAAATAGTTGTCTATAGTATGAACATCAAAACCATTACCAGGCACATTAAACGAAAGAATCGTATATTTTCGAATATCAATCGTTTTATCCACCCCAATTAAGTCATTCCACCAGCCATTCTCACCAATCACAACTGCATTTCCGGTCAAGGCATGATTAATCATAACTATTGGGGCCGTATTCAATTCTGGACCAAATAGCTCAAAACTTAGGTTTATTTCATTGTAAAAAGCACCACTTTCGGTAGTGAAATTTTTGATTATAATTAATTTTGGTTTATTTTCCAATTTCAAATCTTTTATTTTTTATGATTTGTGTCTGGAAATATTAGAAAGAAAAACTAGAAGCAAAACTAGATGATTTCTTGTTGTTATCTTTTCACGCAAAGCGTGATAGAATGTAGCACCTTTCGATTGAGTCGGAGGTTGCTAAGCTTTCAATGGGTCTATTCCCTCGAGCTTTCTTTATAACATTTCAGTACAGTTGTGAACTTAACAGTGCAAATTAACTACATTTTTTTTTAACAACCAAATTTTACACTAGTTTGGTTTTTTTAAATCAAAAGCATAAGAGTCCGGCAATAGACTCTTATACTTTTTTGTTTTAACTTTATATAAAAAGAGTTTCATTCTCTTCAGCATACATTTGAGACAATGCAGTGTTTTTTGCAAACTTTAAATTTTCTGTATTTTTCTCAGTTTTATTTGTCTTCAAAATTGAACTTTTAAAAAACCGAAATGCTATTGTTATATATTTTAGTGTTTTCATGATCTTTTTTTATTAGATTATTATACTTTTTTTATAGTAACATATTGAAATCAGTCTTTCTAAGTTCAAATATGTTGATTTATGCTTTTAAATTATCAAAAACAGACTTTAAATCGGCTTTCAAATCTTCGATGTCCTCTAATCCGACCGAGAGTCTAATTAAATCTTTGGTGACTCCCGTTGCGACCTGTTCAACATCTGACAACTGTTGATGTGTGGTACTAGCTGGGTGAATTATCAAAGATTTTGTGTCTCCGATATTTGCCAAAAGTGAAAACAATTTTGTTTCATCGGCTACTTTCTTAGCGGCTTCAAAACCTCCTTTTAGCCCGAAAGTTACTAAGCCGTTTTGTCCTTTAGGTAAATATTTTGTTACTAAATGATTATATTTACTAGACTTCAAACCTGGATAATTGACCCATGCTACTTGATCTTGACTTTCCAACCATTGAGCCAAAGCCAAACCATTCTCGCTATGCTTCTGGACACGAACTGGTAAAGTTTCTAATCCTTGAATAATTTGAAAAGCATTAAATGGGCTTAAAGCGGCACCAAAATCACGTAATCCTTCAATTCTAACTTTAGCTATAAAAGCTGCTGCTCCCAGAGCATCGTGATAGACCAATCCGTGATATGATGGTGATGGTTCGGTAAATTCAGGAAATCTTCCGCTACTCCAGTCGAAAGTTCCAGCATCAATTATTGCTCCTCCTAACGATGTTCCGTTGCCAGAGATGTATTTTGTCAATGAATGAATGACAATATTGGCTCCAAACTGAATTGGGTTTAGCAAATAAGGGGATGGAACTGTGTTATCAACTATAAATGGGACTTTAAATGCTTTTGCCTCGGCAGAAATTGCCTCTAAATCTATTATATCCAGTTTTGGATTCCCTAAACTTTCTGCAAAGAACACCTTTGTGTTTTCTTGGGCAGCTTTTGTAAAATTTGAAGCGTCAGAAGGATCAACAAAAGTGGTTGTTATTCCCAATCTTGGTAGGGTTGCTTTCAAAAGATTATAGGTTCCTCCATATAAACTATTAGAAGCAACAATATGATCTCCCGTTTTTAGTAAAACCAATAAGGAAGTTGCAATTGCAGCGGTTCCAGACGCAGTTACTACTGCAGCAATTCCACCTTCAAGAGCCGCCAATCTTTGTTCTAATATATCATTGGTCGGATTATTTAATCTGGTATAAATAAATCCTGCTTCTGCTAGTCCAAATAAATTAGCCGCATGATCTGAATTGTTAAAGACATAAGAACTAGTTTGATAAATAGGCACCGCTCTTGTTCCTGCTGTTTTAGTAACGTCGTGTCCTGCGTGTAATGCATTGGTTGCGAATTTTTGAGTACTCATAATAAATTGATTTTAGATTTTATTGTTATAATTTTTAAATGTTTTAATGTTTCTACCCCTAAAACAAAAAACCCTTTTAGAAAAATATCCAAAAGGGTTTTAAGTTTTGATTTTAACTTATACTTTCGGAATCAACAGACATAAACAAAGGTCATAGACATCATACAAATCATCGATTTGACATTACATAAATTTATTTGTTGTTGATTTAGATTATTCATGCGAATCAAGGGTTGAAAAACCAACTAAAAAAGAAAGAAATTTCTTCTTTAAAATTAGATTAATAGGCTGAAAATCAGTATATTTATAGTGTATTCAATGCACATATAAAAATATGATTAATCAGCCTAAAGCTCTA
>JANMZS010000131.1:0-17666 GCA_031383535.1 Flavobacterium sp. | reverse complement strand
CATCAATGATTTTGAAAAATCAGAAAATTGATTGCTAATGCTCACCCCACCCAGCAAGAATTTATGCTCAGGATATCTTAGGGTAATATGAATAATTCCTTTCCACAATAAGAAAAGCGGCATTGGTTTTTGTTGGTATTCTTTTATGATAAAAGCTCGCCCCATTTCTATAGATTGCTTAAGCATATCATACAATTCCGATTCAAATCTAAAAAGGTCATTCAAATAAAAACCTTCTATTCCGTGCTTAGGAAAAATTTCAGAACCCAAACCCATTCTATAAGCACCGGCTACTTTTTTAGCATCATCATCCCATAAAAACATGTGTCGATAATGTTTGTCAAAACTATCTATGTCAATAGATTCGTTAGTTCCTTCACCGACTTCTCTAAAAGTAATTTCTCGTAATCGACCAATTTCATGGAGGATATTAGGTATTTCAACTGCTTTTGCAAAAAAGACTTCATAATTTTTACTTTGTAACAACCTACAATCATTTTCTCTCAAAGCATTGACCTCAGTTTGCATGTTATCTTGACTGGCTGCAGTAACAATTTCCTTTGGGTTTTTCGGAATTTTTAAGGTTGGTGTTTGTAAAAACGGCGTTTCCTTTTCGAAAGGATTGGCTAACATATAGGTTTTTTTTCTTAAAAATTCTGAATAATCCTCAATAGTAAGATATTCATTTTGCTCTGCTACTGAAATTGGCTTTCCTATTCGCACCTTTACTACTCTATTTTTTTGACTAAAAACTTCCGATGGTAATTTTGCGGTTCGCATAGTATCACCAATTTTAGAAAGCATATAAAATAGCCAGCTATTTTTAGCATGAAAATAAATAGGAACTACGGGCACTTGCGCTTTTCTAATCACTTTTATAGCACCTTCTTCCCATTCTTTATCGACAACTAGTTTTCCATCTTTATAGGTCGAAACTTCACCAGCTGGAAACATTCCCAACGGTTTTCCGTCACTTAAATGCCGAAGAGTCTCCTTGATTCCAACCACGCTAGACTTAGCATCTTTGTGGTTTTCGAAAGGATTTACAGGCATGATGTATTTTTTGAGCGGCTCAATTCTGTGGAGAAGGAAATTGGCAATAATTTTGAAATTTGGTTCTCTTTCGAGCATTAATTTCAATAATAAAACACCGTCAATGCCTCCTAATGGGTGATTAGAAATCGTAATATAGGCACCTTCTTTGGGCAAACGTTTTAAATCTTCTTCTGGGATTTCAAATTTAATTTGCAAATCGTCTAATATTCCGTTCAAGAAATCCACATCCTTGAGATGTTTATTCCGATTGTATACTTTATTTAGAGTAGAAATTTTAAGCACTTTCATAAGCAACCAGCCAGACAAAGTGCCTAATACACCATATTTGTCTGCTTTGATTACTTTTGCAATTTCTTTTGCGGTTACTAATCCCATTTATTTTTGTTTATTGGACAAAAACAAAGATAGCAAAAAACTCCATTTTCTTTCTTTTAAAGCCATCTATCTTTATTCTTTTTTAGTACTTTTGAAACACAAAAAAATAAGAATGAAAATCATTTCCTATAATGTAAACGGAATTAGATCCGCAATATCCAAAGGATTTATTAGCTGGATTCAACACGTTAATCCGGATGTTATTTGCCTTCAAGAAATAAAGGCCACTCCAGAACAAATCCCCTTATTAGATTTCGAATTAGCAGGTTACCCGTTTCACTATTGGTTTCCAGCCACAAAAAAAGGCTACAGCGGTGTGGCGATTTTGTCTAAAATTGAGCCCAAAAAAGTGGTGTATGGTACTGGAATCGAACACATGGATTTTGAAGGACGAAACATTCGTATTGATTTTGATGAGTTTTCGGTGATGAGTTTGTATTTGCCATCAGGGACCAATAGCGAAAGATTAGACCATAAGTTTATGTACATGGATGACTTTCAAAATTATATCGATGGACTTAAAAAAGACATTCCGAACCTTGTGATTTGTGGCGATTACAATATTTGTCATGAGGCAATCGATATTCACGATCCCATTCGAAATAAGAAAGTTTCTGGATTTTTACCCGAAGAAAGAGCTTGGCTGGATGCTTTTTTGAAAAATGGATTTATCGATAGTTTCCGCTTTTTGAATAAAGAACCTAATAATTATACTTGGTGGACCATGCGATTTCCTTCGGCACGAATAGAAAACAAGGGCTGGCGAATCGATTATTGTTTAGTTAGCGAACCTTTAAAACAAAAAATAAAAAGAGCCGTTATATTGCCTGAAGCCAAACATTCGGATCATTGCCCGATTTTGGTCGAAATAGAATAAAATGAAAACAAAAACAGTAAAAATGATAAAAAAAATTTCCCTAGGATTGTTGATTGTAACGCTTTCAACTTCATGCGTTTCTAAGAAAATATACAATGACTTAGAAAAAAAATATGCCGAATTAAAAAAAGACTACAGAAGCATTGAAGATGAAAATGCCAATTTACTAAAGGCTAAATCACAGTTGGAACTGGAAAGAACAGCTTTGAATTCGGATTTAGAAAAAGTAAAATCTGAAATCATTAAATGGCAATCGGATTATGAAGCAGCTAGCAAAAAATATGATGCTTTACAAGATTCTTACGCTGCCTTAGAAAAGAATAGTAATGAATCGTTAAAAGCTAATTTGGCTAAAAATCGAGAATTGCTAGAACAACTAGAGGCTAAAGGAAAATCATTGGCTTTGGAACAAGAAAAATTAGATGCTAGTAGTAAAAGATTGAACGAATTAGAAGCTTTGATTGCGGCTAAGGAAGCTAGTATGCGAAAATTGAAAGAAACTTTGTCAAAAGCTTTGAATGGTTTTGAAGGAAAAGGCTTGACGGTCGAGCAAAAAAACGGAAAAGTGTATGTTTCTATGGAAAATAAATTGCTTTTCAAATCGGGTAGTTGGGCCGTTAGTCCCGAAGGGAAAAACGCCGTAGTTGAAGTGGGGAAAGTTTTGGGTGACAACCCAGATATTTCCGTTTTGATCGAAGGGCATACTGATGATGATCCCTTTGGGGGATCAGGTCCTATAGAAGATAACTGGGATTTATCAACCAAAAGAGCCACAGCCATAGTAGCTATTTTGAGTGAGAACAAAAAAGTAAACAAACAAAATTTGACTGCCGCAGGGAGAGGTGAATTTTCGCCTTTAGCGAGTAATGCAACAGCGGAAGGAAAAGCTAAAAATCGAAGAATAGAAATTATTCTGACACCAAGACTTGACGCCATCGCTGATATGCTGAAGGATATTAATTAAAATTAACCCGTTGGGTGTAATTCAATTTTCATGATTTTTTAACCACATAGACCTGTCTGCCGACAGGCAGGAGCATAGATTCTGAAAATTTTGAAAGTCGTTTCACTTAATTCGAGAAAAACATAGCTAAGTTGACCCAAGAATTGGGCTATCCCAATCTTTTTTTCTATGCTCCTGCCTGTCGGCAGACAGGTCTATGTGGTTAAATTTTTTATTTAGTCAATAATTGAATTTTTTATTAATTACACCCAACGGGTTAAAATTAAAGCTTTTCAATTCAATAGTTTAACAACTTTTTTGATAATAATACACCAAAAAAAAGCACCATCTATTTACCTTTAGATGGTGCTTTTTTATAAGGCAAAATTAATTTATCCTGCCTTTGGAATAGCTTTTTCTTTTTCAGCTTGATTGGCACAACGATCACACAAATCACTAATGTTTTTTAGTTCTCTAGCTTTTGCAACGGTACCTTGAAAGATTTCATTGGTTCTTTTGCCATTGATATAGCCACAATCTTGGTATAAGTGATAACTCTTTCCTGATTTAGTCCAAAACACATTGTTGACCCCTCCGTTTAATTCTTTAACCTGTTTGGTCTGTTCTGCATACTGTTCTTGAGATGGCGGGTTGAAATCAGTTCCAGTTACCCCTGCAATAATTAGGGCAATGGCTGCAATAGATCCCAGAATACCTTTTTGTTTGCCACTAATATTCTTGTTGGTAAAAATGAGTACTACCAAGGGTAGAAAAGCAATAACACTAATGATAAGTCCTAACTGATTTTGGACAAAAAATTTGAATTTGTTGGCTTCTGATGCGGGATCCAATCGATTGGCTTTTTTCCAAAGGACGTTTGCAATAACTACTAAAACCAACATCCCTACCACAAGACCAATTAATAAAGCCATATTGATTGGAATTTCTCGTAATTTAAAAATGGCGAATACCTCTAACCCGATGGCGACTAACCATAGTAGTATAGAAATGAGACGGAATTTTTTTGCTTCGCCAGCACTTTCAGCTGATGGTGTAAATGTTCCTGGGTTTGAAGAAACATCTGAATCTGAATTTACATTCGTGATTTTTTTTGAAGAGTCTGCCATAGTATTAGTTTTTGAGTTTCGTTTAGCTAAAATAAGAATAAATATAACTCGTTGGTTATTAATTTTATGATTGTATGGAAAGCAGACTGAAATTTAAAATGGCACTGTATTTTTGGTTTAATTCAACAGAAAAAAAGGTAAATATAGCTAAAAAGGTTTGGTTTTAAAATGAAATTAAACAAATCAAAAACAATAAATAGCCTTATTTATTGTAAAGCATTCAATACAAAAACAATAAAAAAGAGATGCCATAAATCCTTTTTTCATAAATGAATTCGATAATTTAATGACAATTCAGAATTTTAATAAAAGTTTCTCCATAAAATTTTTACTCTATAAACTATAGTGTTAAATTGCAAGATGAATGGTATTTATGGCTTTTTTTGCTGAGGTTTTGATTTGAACAAGACACTTCTTTATTTATATTTTTAATTTATGATTCAACTTATATGAAAATAGCTAAAACTAAAATCCATACAGCAGTATTTTTGCTGATTTCGGTTTTGATTATTGGAATTTTAGGATATAAATTGATTTCTGGATATTCATGGCTAGACGCATTGTATATGACAGTAATCACAATGACTACTGTAGGATTTGGCGAAGTAGTGCCACTTGATAATCACGCTAAAATTTTCACTATATTTTTAATATTTGCAAGTGTAGTAATAGTAGGATATGCCATTTCGGTTATAACAGAACATATTTTGAGTAAAAACAATATTGAAGAATTAAAAGTAAAAAAGATGCAAAAAAAGATAGATAGTTTTAAAGACCATGTTGTGGTTTGTGGGTATGGAAGAAACGGAAAGCAAGTAGTTCAAAAACTGTTAGCTTATAAAAGACTATTTGTTGTTATTGAACAAAATAGGGCTGTTGAAGATCGTTTAAAATCAGACAATGTCCCTTACATCATTGGAAATGCAAACGAAGATGAGGTACTAATGCAAGCAGGAATTGACCGCGCTTCGACTTTTATAACTGCTTTGCCTGATGATGCCGACAATTTGTTTGTGGTGCTTTCAACAAGGCAAATCAATAAAAATATCAATATTATTAGTCGTGCTTCTCTTGAATCGTCATACAAAAAGTTGAAATTTGCGGGTGCCAATAATGTAATTTTACCTCATAAATTAGGAGGTGACCACATGGCATCCTTAGTAGTTGTGCCCGGTTTAATGGAGTTTATAGATAATTTGTCTATAGTAGGAAAATCAAACATTAATATCGAAGAAGTGGCTATTGAAAAATTCAATAGTAAAAAGACAATAAACACTATTAATGATTTAGATCTACGAAGAAAAACAGGCTGTGCCATTATTGGTTACAAAGATGAAAATGGCAACTATATTGTAAACCCAGGCGAAGATTTAAAAGTAGCCCCAAATTCTAAAATTATTGTTTTAGGTCGACCAGAACAAATTGAGGCACTCAATTTAGAATATGATATTCTTTAAGAAAAATTACCCAAACAACTCAGTCGCCACATCTTCGATTTTGGCTACCAGACGGATTTTGATTAATATATTTTTTAAGGCAATTTTATTGCAGTTTGTCGGAAAAATATTTTTTTAATTGGGTTTTATTCTTTCATTTGCATGATAAATTATTTAACCTCGATAAAATCATCAATACTGGATTGACATATAGGATATTTCAATCAGTTAGGTTAGATTTACCTTGTCTTTTCAAATGTGTTTAATAAGTTTCCATAATTGAAAGTCATAACAAAAACTATTAAATCACAATTCACACTATAACCTACAATTATGAAAAAATTACTTATTATTTCCATTTTATCTTTTGGTATTTCTAGTAGCTCATACAGTCAAGAAAACACTTCCGATATTAATCGTTTAGTCAATACGATGAACAGCGACAGTTTGGTCAATCGATTGATGAATAATTATATCTCAAAAATTATCAGTAATGCTGAAAAGCAAATTCAAGGTGCAGGTGCAAGGGAAAAGTTAGATACTTACACTAAATTTATTAAAAAGCAATCAAATGAACTTTCAAATACATTTACAAACACAGAAATTCCTCTAATCTACAATAAACATTTTATTCAAGACGAAATAAGAGACATTAATCTATTTTATGAAACTCCTACTGGAAAGAAGTTTTTATTACAAATGACTGGGTTAATGGAATCACTAAAGTTGGCAAACATAGAAAATTCCGAAACGTATAGTAATCATTTTACTCCAGAGGAATCAAATGTTTTTGTTAAGTTCAGAGAAACTGCTTCGGGCACAAAATTATTTCAAGAAATCACTAAGGTAACCACTGAGTTAATGACCTCGTTATTGATGAATTATATTCCTGATTTTCAACAAAAACTTAAAAAAGAGTTAGCCCGATTGGATAGTAAAATATGGCGAGAAGCCTACCGTGTGAAACCAGAACAAGTAACTGTTTACAAGGGGGAATTTAGTAAAAATCAAAAAGTTATAAAAATAGAAAATGACAAAAAGGCAAAAGAAACCTTAATCACCTTTGCAGTACCTATTTACGAAAATAAATTTTGGATTCGTTACGATAAAAATATTAAAATAGTAGACAAAAAAACGAATGAACATTATTTGGCAATTCGGTTGAATAATGATTTAATTTTAAATAAGACCATGATAGTGTCAGACCAAAAAATGACCATGATAGAAGTAACTTTAGTTATTCCTCTTTTGAAAGAATCGGTTAAAGTGATAGATATTATTCAAGAAATTTCAGAAGACGCCGATTTAATGAGTAATAACGGTGGTGGTGATGAAAACATTTTGAAAAATATAAGAGTAAAAGACTATCTAGTTAGGCATTAGTGTAATTTTTATTGGGAACTTTTATCTTTTCGAAATTAATTCGGTTAGTAATAGTAAAAAAATTACCCAAACAACTCACTCGCCACATCTTCAATCTTTGCTACCAATCGTATTTTGATTGCGGTATCTTTTATGGCAATTTTATTGTATTTAGATACAAAAATGGTCGAAAACCCTAATTTTTCGGCTTCTTGAATGCGTTGATCTACTCGATTTACGGGACGAATTTCGCCTGATAAACCCACTTCGCCAGCAAAACAAAAATCTTTACTTACCGGAATATCTTCGTTAGAAGATAAAATTGCTGCGACAACAGCCAAATCAATGGCGGGATCATCTACTGATATTCCACCAGTTACGTTCAGGAAAACGTCTTTGGCACCCAGCCTAAAGCCGGCACGTTTTTCTAAAACCGCCAAAATCATGTTCAATCTTTTGGCGTTATAACCTGTTGTGCTTCGTTGCGGCGTTCCGTAAACTGCGGTTGAAACTAACGCTTGAATTTCAATCATTAGAGGACGCATTCCTTCGAGAGTAGAAGCGATGGCGGTTCCTGATAATTCCTCATCTTTATGCGAAATTAATATTTCGGAGGGATTCGAAACTTCACGCAAACCGTTGCCTAACATTTCATAAATTCCAATTTCGGCGGTAGAACCAAAACGATTTTTGTGGGATCTCAAAATGCGATACACATGATTTCTATCGCCTTCGAATTGCAAAACAGTGTCGACCATGTGTTCCAAAATTTTAGGACCTGCAATGTTTCCGTCTTTGGTAATATGACCAATTAAAATCACTGGAATATTGGTTTCTTTAGCAAATTTAATGAGTTCGGCTGTGGTTTCTCGAATTTGTGAAATGCTGCCCGGAGTCGATTCTATATAATCGGTATGCAAGGTTTGGATAGAATCAATAATAACGATTTCGGGCTCGATTTCTTGAATTTGTTTGAAGATATTTTGGGTTTTGGTTTCGGTCAGAATATAGCAATTATCGCTATTTGGCGTGATTCTTTCGGCACGCATTTTTATTTGTTTTTGGCTTTCCTCGCCAGAAACATATAAAGTTTTGTAAGGTAGTTTTAAGGAAATTTGAAGTAAAAGTGTACTCTTTCCTATACCAGGTTCACCGCCTAAAAGAATTAAAGAACCCGGAACAATACCTCCGCCCAAAACCCTATTAAGTTCGCCATCGGTGGTGTCCATCCTCACTTCTTGCGAAGAGTCAATGTCATTGATAAGTAATGGTTTGGCTACTCTTTTAGAATCAGAAGTTGTTGGTTTCCAACTTGATTTTTCTTCTTTTTGGATAATTTCCTCCACAATAGTATTCCACTCTTTACAGGAATTACATTGCCCTTGCCATTTTGAATATTGGGAGCCACAGTTTTGGCAAAAAAAGGAAGTTTTTATTTTGGACATTCTTATTGACTTATTTAGTTCGCTTCGTTTGTGTCAAAAATAAGCTAAAGAATACCAATAAAAAATTATCTGGATAAATTTAAAAAATTAAGGCTTTACTAAATTTTTAATGGCAAAATAAAAGTTGATTTATTTTGTCAATTCCGAAGCATGAGGAATGACAAATTATTAGGTAAATCACTTCTAATTGTTTAGGTCAATGAATTGTCCTTTTCGTTGGGAAAAATAATCCAAGGTTGGAACGTTTTGGCTTCCTCAAACTCAAGTGTTGCATAAGAAATAATAATTATAATATCGTCTTTTTGCACTTTTCGGGCAGCGGGTCCATTAAGGTTTATTTCTCCAGAATTTGGCAGTCCTTTAATTACATAAGTTTCAAAACGTTCACCATTGTTGATATTTACTATCGATACTTTTTCGCCTTCAATAATATTCACAGCATTCATTAAAGCTTCGTCAATAGTGATACTGCCAATGTAATTTAAATCGGCACCCGTTACTTTAACTCTGTGAATTTTTGATTTTATTACTTGAATTTGCATTTTGCAAAGGTAAATTAATTTAATGAAATGGTGTCAATCAATCGAATATTGTTAACGAAAACAGCCATAAACGCTCTGTATTTAATAGTTTTATTTTTTCTTAAACAAGGTAAAAGCGTTTTTTCATCAGCGATTTGAAAATAATCTAGCTTAAAATTTGGATTTTTTTCAAATAATTTTTTTACCCATTTGGTAATTGCTGATGCACTTTCTTTTTCAAATTTTGTTTTTGCTGCTACCAATGTTTTGTAAATTATGGCAGCTTCTTGTTTTTCTTGAGTTGATAAAAGAGCATTTCTTGAACTCATAGCCAAATTGTTTGGTTCTCTGAGAATAGGACAGCCTTTAATGATGACTTTCATATTATTTTTAGCCACCAATTTTTTTACAATTTGCAATTGTTGAAAATCTTTTTCACCAAAATAAGCAACTGTTGGTTTTACGATTTCGAATAATCTTTTTACTATGGTGCCAACACCATTAAAATGTCCGGGTCTGAATTTACCTTCCATTTGGTTTTCTAAATCGTCAAAATCAAACACTTCAGATTTAGTATTTCCATTATAAATAGCTTCAATTGTGGGTGCAAATACTATAATGTTTGAATCTAAAATTGATATTTTATCAATGTCATCGTCAAATGTTCTAGGATATTTGGCTAAATCCTCAGGGTTATTAAACTGAGTAGGATTTACAAAAATGCTCACTACTGTAATGTCATTTTCTGATAACGATTTTTTCATTAATGATAAATGACCTTGGTGTAATGCACCCATAGTAGGAACAAACCCAATGCTGGAATGCGTTTTTGTAATAGATTTTAAATAGTCTATTAAATCGGCATTTCCATTGAAAATATGCATGGTTATTTTATTGAAATTAACTGCAAACTTAATATTTTAGTCTATAACTGCATAAATTTTTGTAATTTTGCGTGGTTTTTATTGCCAAAAAATTTAGTAATTCACAATATGGAGGATAAGAAAATATTATATGTATCATCTGAGGTGGTACCTTATCTAGCTGAAAATGAGGTGTCTTCGATGTCTTATGAAGTGCCAAAAATGATCAATAATCAAGGTGGGCAAATAAGAATTTTTATGCCAAGATATGGTAATATTAATGAAAGAAGGCATCAATTACACGAAGTAATTAGATTATCGGGCATGAATCTGGTTGTGAATGACTTGGATATGCCATTAATCATCAAAGTAGCCTCTATTCCAAAAGAAAGAATACAAGTCTATTTTATTGACAATGATGAATATTTCAAACGCAAGGCTACTTTCACTGATGAAGAAGGTGTTATGTTTCCTGACAATGATGAGAGAGCTATTTTTTTTGCAAAAGGCGTGGTTGAAACCGTAAAAAAACTAAATTGGGTTCCAGATATCATTCATGTTCATGGTTGGATGGCGGCGATGTTGCCCATTTATATGAAGCATTTTTATAAAAATGAAGCATTATTTTCAGAAACAAAAATCGTTACCTCAGTTTATGGTCAATCCTTCGATGGGACTTTAGATGTTGAAATGATGAACAAGGTTTTATTTGATGGCGTCCCGAATGAGGCAGTTTTAGATCTTAAAAATCCTGATTATGAAAATATTATTAAAGCTACTATTCTCCATTCAGATGCTGTGATTGTTGCTTCAGAAAATGTATCTTCAAGTTTAACAAAATTTATAGAATCTTCGGGCAAACCTTTTTTACCTTTCGTCCCTAAAGAAAAATTTGCTGAGGCGTATACTAATTTCTATAAAAACACAGTTCTTTAAAATTAAACTTTTACAACATACATGAATACCAATTCTTTTTTTAAGCAAATTTTATTTTTGAGTACTATTATGCTTTTCGCTTCGTGTGACAAAGATTATAATGAAATAGGTGCCGATTTAATTGACCAAAATAATTTTGAGTATAAAGTATATCCTTCAAATGTTATTGCTTATAATCAGGAAATCGGACCTATTGCCTCTAACAATCTTCCAGTAAATTCATTAGGTATTTATAAAAACACCGCATTTGAAACCACAATCGCTAATTTTGCTACTCAGGTTCAGTTAGCTACTGTAAACCCGACAATTGACCCAGCCCTAAATCAAGAAATAAAAAATGTAATTTTAAATATCCCTTATTTTTCCAGACAAAAAGACGCAATAACAACTGGCGGAAATACTTATGTGTTAGACTCTATTTATGGAAACAATGACAATAATCCAAAAATTAAACTCAGTGTTTATGAGTCGGGCTATTATATGCGAAATTTAGACCCAAATGATAATTTTCAATCTTCTCAGAAATTTTACACAAATCAAAACGCTGATTTTGATTCTTTTAAAATAGGTAATCGTTTAAATGATAGCTCCTATGTTGCTCAAAACGATTTATTTTTCTTTGATAAGAACCAAATTGTTACGATTACAAAAAACGAGTCAAATGTTGAAACAAAAACGTATTCAGCTCCGGCAATGCGTTTAAATCTTAATAAAACGTTTTTTAAAAATAAAATATTGAAGGCCTCTTCTTCAAAATTAGCCACTAATGATGTTTTTAAAGAATATTTCAGAGGACTCTATTTTAAAGTAGAAAAGGTAGACGGTAGTGAGGGTAGTTTAAACATGATTGATTTTTCTAAAGGAACGATTACGATTAATTATAAAGAAGATAAAATCACGACTACTACGACTAATGGCGTAACAACTTCAGAAACAACAAGGGTCGATAAATCAATTGTGCTAAACCTGAGCGGGAACACAGTTAGTTTATTAGAACAATCCAATCAGAATTTAGCCTATTCAACTGCTTTAAGCACCGCAAGTGAAACTGTTGGAGATGAAAGATTGTATCTAAAAGGAGGTCAAGGGGCTTTGACAGTTATTAAGTTATTTGATACACCTGGAGAATTAGAAGAGCTTAGAGCGAATAATTGGTTAATCAACGAAGCCAATCTTGTGTTTCATATTGATACTGAAAACACAGATTTTAAAAATAGTTCTGAACCACAACGAATCTACCTATATGATTTGACAAATAATAGAATTATTGCTGATTATGATTTTACACAAACTAGTAAGAAAGGAAATCTTATTTATGACGGTAGGCTTGTTAAACAGAAAGTAGAAAACGGAAGAGGTTTATATTACAAAATTAGGATAACCAATCATATTAAATCGCTGATAAAAAAAGATTCTAAATTTGAAAATGTAAAACTAGGAGTTGTTGTAACTGAGGACATCAGAAATTATGCCTCAAACAAATTGAAATCTCAAACAGGAACAATCAAAGAAGCTCCGCAAGCTAGTGTTATGAACCCGTTAGGGACTATACTTTATGGAAGTAAACTAACCGTTCCTGAAGATAAAAGACTGAAACTCGAAATTAATTATACAAAACCTAATTAACTCAAAATTATGTGTGGAATTGTTGGATATATTGGTTATAGAGAAGCATACCCTATTGTTATAAAAGGACTGAAAAGACTTGAATATCGAGGATATGATAGTGCAGGAGTTATGTTGTATGACGGTAGTGAAATGAAATTGGCAAAAACGAAAGGGAAAGTTTCTGATCTTGAAGAAAAGTCAAAGAGTATTTCTACTAATGGAACTATAGGAATAGGGCACACACGATGGGCAACCCACGGAGTTCCAAACGATGTAAACTCGCATCCACATTTTTCTAATTCTGGTGATTTAGCTATTATTCATAACGGAATTATAGAAAATTATGCGCCTCTAAAAGTGGAATTAGTAAAAAGAGGCTACGTTTTTCAATCAGATACAGATACCGAAGTATTGGTAAATCTTATCGAAGAAATTCAAAAAAAAGAAAAGCTAAAATTAGGACAAGCGGTTCAAGTAGCCCTAAACCAAGTAGTAGGAGCCTATGCTATCGCAGTTTTTGACAAAAAAAATCCAGATGAAATTGTAGTAGCCAGACTAGGAAGTCCATTGGCAATAGGAATTGGCGAAGGAGAATATTTTATTGCCTCAGATGCCTCACCATTTATAGAATACACATCAAATGCAGTCTATTTAGAAGACGGAGAAATAGCCAATATTAGGTTGCACAAACCGATGAAGGTCAGAAAAATAAAAGACGATACCTTAGTGGATCCTTATATTCAAGAGCTCCAAATGAATTTGGAGCAAATAGAAAAAGGAGGGTACGACCACTTTATGTTGAAAGAAATTTTCGAGCAACCAAGTGTAATAAAAGACACTTATCGTGGGCGATTAAACGCTAATAATGGAGTAATTAAAATGTCAGGTGTTGAAGATAATTTGGAGAAATTTCTGAACGCTGATAGAATTATAATTATTGCCTGTGGCACTTCTTGGCATGCCGGTTTAGTAGCAGAATATGTTTTTGAAGAATTTACAAGAATACCTGTTGAGGTTGAATATGCTTCGGAGTTTAGATATCGAAATCCAATTATCAATAGTAAGGATGTTGTTATAGCCATTTCACAATCTGGTGAAACTGCCGATACCATGGCGGCCATAAAATTAGCTAAAGAAAAAGGAGCTTTTGTTTTTGGGGTTTGTAATGTGGTTGGATCTTCCATTTCAAGAGAAAGTCATGCAGGAGCTTACACACATGCTGGACCAGAAATAGGTGTAGCATCTACCAAAGCGTTTACCACTCAAATCACAGTTTTAACGATGATTGCTTTGCGATTAGCTAAAGCCAAAGGCACACTGTCGCATACCGATTTTCATAAATATTTACTAGAACTTGAAATTATACCAGAAAAAGTAAAAGAAGCTTTGGAAGCCAATGATAAAGCAAAAGAAATCGCTTCGGTTTTCAAAGATTCACATAATTGCCTTTACTTAGGGCGAGGGTATAACTTTCCAGTGGCGTTAGAAGGCGCTTTGAAATTAAAAGAAATCTCTTATATTCATGCTGAGGGATATCCTGCAGCTGAAATGAAACATGGCCCTATTGCATTAATAGACGAGCACATGCCTGTAGTTATTATTGCACCAAAGCAAGGACATTATGACAAAATAGTAAGCAACATTCAGGAAATTAAATCCCGAAGCGGAATAATTGTTGCCGTTGTCACAAAAGGCGACACTCAAGTTCGTGAATTGGCGGATTATATTATTGAAATACCCGAAACTTCGGATGCTTTATCTCCATTAATAACAACAATACCTTTGCAATTGTTATCCTATCATATAGCGGTAATGAGAAAATGCAACGTAGATCAACCGAGAAATTTAGCAAAATCGGTTACCGTAGAATAATTATTCAAAAAAATTTATTAACAAAAAGGCGAGATTTATTCTCGCCTTTTTTATTGTTATTGTTATTGTATTTATAATATTTTAAGAACATTTTACTATGTACGCATAGTATTTTTATTTATATCATTAATTCATTAAGGAATATGCAAAATTTTCAAATTTCACTTTTGCTAATTTATTTCATTTAAATTGTTTATATAAAAAATTAGGACTCTATTTTTTATCAATTTAAATTAATAATTGTACTTTAGTCCTAATTAACCAACAAAAACATAACCAAATGAAGATGTATTATTTAATTATGTCATTGTTATTTTGTAGCCTATCATTTGCTCAAAATACAATTTCAGGTTCAGTTACAAACAGTAACAACCAACCTATTTCTGGAGCCAACATTAAGGTTGTTGGGGATACTGCAGGTACAGTATCAGACAATGATGGTAAATTTATTTTAAAATCATCAAAAAAACCACCATTTGTAATTGAAATTACTGCTATTGGAAATGAATCCCAAAAAGTAAGTATTTCATCAAACAATCAAACAGTTAATGTTAGTCTTGCTGAAGAAGAAACTAAACTTAATGAGGTAGTAGTTTCTGCATCTAGAGCTCCTGAAAGAATTAGGGAATCCCCTGTAACTATCGAAAGATTTACGATTAAGGATGTTAAAAAAGCGGCTGCGCCTTCTTTTTATGACGGCCTAGAAAACCTAAAAGAGGTACAAATGAATACGAGTAGTTTGTCTTTCAAATCGATAAACACGCGGGGTTTTGCAACAGTTGCCAACACTAGATTTTTGCAATTAGTGGATGGAATGGATAATTCATCTCCTTTGTTAAACTTTGTTTTAGGAAATTTAATTGGGGTTTCTGAAATCGATGTGCAAAATGTTGAATTACTACCTGGTGCCTCTTCTGCCTTATATGGTGCCAATGCTTTTAATGGTATTTTGTTTATGAACAGTCAAAGTCCTTTTACAAATCAGGGAATTACCGCTTATGCCAAATATGGCAAAACGAATCAAAAAGCCGCTGGAACAAATGATTTTTATGATTATGGTGTAAGAGTAGCTCACGCTTTCACTCCCCATTTTGCTGCCAAAGCTAATTTTACTTTCATGAAAGGAGTAGATTGGTATGCTACTAATTATAATGGTTTAGACAAAAATGGTGATGAAGTTACTGGAGTAAATAGAACCGACCCTAGCTACAACGGTGTCAACGTTTACGGAGATGAAGCTTTTTTAAATCTAAAAAACCGAAATCCTTTTGGATCATCAGGATACAATCTTTTGCCAAATATTGATATCACAAGAACAGGATATAACGAAACTGATCTTACCGAAAGCTTAGTAAAAAACGCTAAAATTGATTTCTCATTGCATTTTAAACCATGGGCAAATACAGAAAGCCTGAAGGATGTTGAATTTATTTGGCAATCTAAATTTGGTTTTGGAAACTCCATTTATCAAGGAGCTAGTAGATATAACCTAAATGGGTTTTTTATGCAACAGCATAAAATCGAATTCAAAGGGAAAAATTTCTTTGTGAGAGGATATACAACTACAGAAGATGGTGGAAAATCATACGACATGACTTTTACAGCCTTGAATATTAATAGAGCTTGGAAGTCTGACAAGTTATGGTTTGGACAGTACGGTGCGGCTTATGGCGCTGCTACTGTTGGAGCAGTTCCAGGTGTTGGAACTCTTCCTTCTGAAGCACACGCTTATGCAAGAAGTGTTGCCGATACAGGCAGATTTTTGCCAGGCACACCAGAATTCAAAGCAGCTTTTAACAGAGTAATAGCCGATCCAAATGTATTAACAGGTTCAAAATTAGTAGATAACTCACATATTTATCATTCAGATGCTAATTATAATTTTAGAGATATCATCAAACCTGTTGAAATTCAAGTAGGGGGTTCTTATAGAGTCTATGATTTGAATTCTTTTGGCAGAATTTATACAGATGATATAGGGTCTATCAAATACAATGAATATGGGATTTATACCCAAGCTCAGAAAAAGTTAATGAACGATAGATTAAAACTAACTGGTTCTATTCGATATGACAAAGCCAAAAATTTCGACGGAAATTATTCACCAAGACTGTCTTTTGTATATGCTCTTGATGAACAAAAAAATCACAATTTAAGAGGGTCGTTTCAAACCGGTTTTCGCAACCCAACCACTCAAGATCAATACATTGGTTTTGACATAGGAAGTAGAGTTCTGATAGGTTCGGCTCCAGATAATTTAGACCGTTATACCGAACTTAGAGGAGGAGATCCAGACAATAATAATGAAATATCTGCGGCAGGACAAGCAGTACTAGGAATTGGACCAACAGGTACAATACCTTTATCAGGTCGTAATGCCTATGAAAATTCTTTCACTGAAAGATCCTATTTAGCTTTTGATGATGCTTATAGATCAGGACCTCCTTCAGGTTTAGCAGATGCTGCTTTGAAATTGTTTAAAGCGAATCCAGCATTAGTAAAACCAGAACAGGTAAAAGCATTTGACATTGGATACAGGGGAAATATCAAAGGGTTTTCACTAGACCTTAACGGATATTATAATATTTATAATGATTTTATTGGAGGGTATAATGTGGTAACCCCTTATTATGGTACAGCTGAAACAGCCCCTACAAATGTATTACCATCTTCTGCTGCTGCTTCACTGGCCAATAGGGATTATAGAGTATTTCAAATATATACTAATACGAGCCTAACTGTAAAATCGCTTGGATTTGGTTTAGGATTGTCAAAAAAAATATATAAAAACTTTGAATTAAGTGCCAACTACAATTATTCACAGTTTGATTTTGATCAAGCTAAAGAGCCAGACTTTGAAGCTAGTTTTAATACGCCTAAACACAGAGTAAAAGCAAGCCTAGGAAATGATAAATTATTTAGAAATTTTGGAGTTTCCGTTAGCGGAAGATGGAATTCAGAATATATCTGGGAATCTACATTTGCCGATGGTATTATCGAATCAGCTACAGTTATTGATGCGCAAGCCAATTATAATTTGACTTATTTGAAATCCATTATCAAAATAGGAGCAACAAACTTAGGAGGAAAAGAATACGGACAAGTACTAGGAGCTGGACTTATTGGTCAACAATATTTCGTTTCTTGGACAATTACTCCTTAATTAAACCAATAATACTTAAATTTAAATATCATGATAAAAAATATAAAATGGCTATTCTTGGTTTCGTTAACCTTTATAGCTT
>JANMZS010000052.1:0-31470 GCA_031383535.1 Flavobacterium sp. | reverse complement strand
TTACAAAATGTTTCTCGAAAATACAGTAAATCATAAAGAACAATTTGGTTGGATCGAAGTTATTTCTGGTTCGATGTTTTCGGGCAAAACCGAAGAGCTTATACGCAGACTTAAAAGAGCCCAATTTGCCAAGCAAAAAGTTGAAATCTTTAAGCCTAGTGTGGATACTCGTTACCATGGTGAAATGGTGGTTTCGCATGATGAAAATCAAATTCGATCTACCCCAGTTCCTTCTTCTGCTAATATTGCAATTTTGGCTCAGGGATGTGATGTAGTTGGCATTGATGAAGCCCAGTTTTTTGATGATGAAATTGTAAAAATTTGCAATGATTTGGCCAACCAAGGTATTCGCGTTATTGTAGCGGGACTCGATATGGATTTCAAAGGCAATCCTTTTGGACCCATGCCAGCTTTGATGGCTACTGCAGAATATGTGACCAAAGTCCACGCCGTTTGTACCCGAACTGGAAATCTGGCACATTACAGTTTTAGAAAAACCGACAACGATAAACTGGTAATGCTTGGCGAAACCGAAGAATATGAACCTTTGAGTCGTGCTGCGTATTTTTATGCGATGAAAAATAATCGTGAAAATCATAATAACTTCGGAGATGAAATAAAGCCAAAAATTTGAATTTAAGTATCCAAAATATCGAAAAAATTCTTCAATCA
Source organism: Flavobacterium sp. (assembly GCA_031383535.1). Classification (GTDB taxonomy): domain Bacteria; phylum Bacteroidota; class Bacteroidia; order Flavobacteriales; family Flavobacteriaceae; genus Flavobacterium. Next base: position 30,798 of record JANMZS010000052.1, on the reverse strand, counting down.
AAACGATTTGGTAAAACTATAAATGGCACAATCGACCATGTTTCTATCGATAGTCGTTCTTTACAAAACAATACTAATACTTTGTTTTTTGCATTGGTTGGGCCTAATAATGATGGGCACAAATACATTTCTGAATTAATTGAAAAAGGGGTGCTGAATTTTGTTGTTTCTCACATTCCAAAAGAATCTGAGACAAAAGCCAATTTTTTTGTTGTAGAAAACACACTCGATGCTTTACAACAATTTGCTACACATCACCGAAATCAATATAGATTGCCAATTATAGGTTTGACCGGAAGTAACGGGAAAACAATCGTAAAAGAATGGCTTAACTTTCTGTTAAGTCCTGATTTCAATATTGTTAGAAGTCCAAAAAGTTACAATTCACAAGTGGGTGTTCCATTATCCGTGATTTCGATTAATGACAAGCACAATTTGGGCATTTTTGAAGCTGGAATTTCCAAAGTTAATGAGATGGTAAAACTGGAATCCATTATCAAACCAACTATTGGAGTTTTAACTTCTATTGGTTCTGCTCATGACGAAGGGTTTGCAAATGCGGAAGAAAAAATCAAGGAAAAATTAATGCTTTTCAAGGATTCAGAATTGTTAATTTGTCAAAAAAACAAGTTAATTGATTTTCATAGCAGTAATAAAACCAAAAAATTTACTTGGAGTTTTATTCATAGTGATGCCGATGTTTTTATTGTAAAAAAAGCGTTTGAAGGCAATGCAAAACTTCAAATCCATTATGTTCAAACTGATTTTGAACTTGAAATTCCATTTCAAGATGAAGCTTCGATTGAAAATGCTGTTTCTTGTATGATGGTTTTACTCTACTTAAAGTATGATATTCAAACAATTCAAAGTAGAGTTTCTCAATTATTTCCTGTTGAAATGCGACTCAAGGTCAAGAACGGAATCAACAACACAACTCTAATCGACGATAGTTATAGTTCCGACTTTCATTCGTTGAAAATCGCCTTAGATTTCTTAGAAAATCAAAAACAACATGAGAAAAAAACACTAATACTTTCGGATATTTTCGAAAGTGGATTGTCTAATGAAGAACTGTATTCTAAAGTTTCACAGTTAATTACCTCCAATAAAATCAATCGGATTATTGTAATTGGAGAAACTATTTCGAAATTCGAAAATAAATTTAATCATTGTGTAAGTTTCAAGAGCACTCCAGAATTTGTATCAGTTTTAGATCAATTCAACTTTGGCAATGAAACTATTTTAATAAAAGGAGCTCGTCATTTTCATTTTGAATCGATTGTTTCAGTGTTAGAAGAAAAAACACATGAAACGGTTCTAGAAATAAATCTTAATGCCATCAGTCACAATTTGAATTTCTTTAAATCAAAATTAAAACCAACTACCAAAATGATGGTTATGGTCAAAGCTTTTGGTTATGGAAATGGCGGATTCGAAATTGCTAAATTACTCGAACACCACAACGTAGACTACCTTGGAGTTGCTTTTGCCGATGAGGGAATTTCGTTGAAAAATGCGGGGATCAAATTGCCAATAATGGTTCTTAATCCTGAAAGCACCAGTTTTCGTGCTATCATTCAACATCAATTGGAGCCTGAAATTTACAGCTTGAAAGGGTTGAAAGCTTTCCTGAAAATTGCCGAACAACTAAACCTAAACTATTTTCCTATTCACATCAAATTTGATACAGGGATGCATCGACTAGGTTTTGAAGAAGAAGATTTAGATGAATTATTTGCAATACTTAAAGGGAATACCTCTGTTGCTGTAAAAAGTATTTTGTCACACATGGCAACAAGTGATGCCATAGAACATCAAGCATTTGCCCATTCTCAGATTGTATTATTCGAAAAATTATCGTCAAAATTGATGACAGCTTTGCAAATAGAACCTATTCGACATATTTTGAATACATCGGGCATTAGTAATTATCCTAGCGCACAATTTGAAATGGTGCGTCTAGGAATTGCTATTTATGGGGTTTCGAATGATAGTGAAGAACAAAAGTACTTAGAAAACGTGGGAACTTTAAAATCTATTATTTCTCAAATTAGAACCATTCAAGCTGGCGAAAGCGTGGGGTATGGCAGACGCTTTATCGCAAATAAATCGAGTAAAATTGCTACAATTCCTATAGGTTATGCCGACGGAATATCGAGGCTTTGGGGCAACGGACTTGGTTTTGTAACTATAAATAATCAGAGTGCAACAATTATAGGCAGTGTTTGTATGGATATGTTGATGGTTGATGTTAGCCATATCAATTGCAACGAAGGGGATGCTGTAATTATTTTTGGCGAAAGCCCGACCGTTTCTTTTATGGCAACCCAATTGCAAACCATACCTTATGAAATTTTGACCAGTATTTCGCAAAGAGTAAAACGAGTTTTTTATAGAGAATAATTACTAAAATTATGTTAATTTAATTAAAAATTTTATTAACTTCGTTTTATTATAAAAAACTAATTTTAACTAAAAATTTACTAATTATGGGATTTTTTGCAGATTTTAAAGCTTCTTTAATGAAGGGTGACGTATTAAGTTTAGCAACTGCGGTTGTTATTGGTGGTGCATTTGGTAAAATTGTTGGCTCTGCTGTCGATGATATTATTATGCCTGTCGTAGGATTAATTACTGGAGGAATAGATTTTACTCAAAAATTTATTTCCCTTGATGGAAACAGTTATGCTGATTTAGCTGCTGCGAAAACTGCTGGAGCTGCAGTTATGACATACGGGAATTTAGTACAAGCTATTATTAACTTTGTTATTATTGCATTCTTTATTTTTGTTGTTTTGAGAGCTGCTGAAAAAGCAAAAAAGAAAGAAGAAGTTGCTGCCGCTGCACCAGCTGGTCCTTCGCAAGAAGAATTGCTTACTCAAATTAGAGATTTGCTAAAAAAATAAATTTCCGCTACATAACATAGTCTAACTAAACCACGCTTATATGCGTGGTTCTTTTTTTGTTATAAATATAACTTTTTGTTATTTTTTGTGAACACTCTTGTTTTAAACTACATAATACTTACTTTTGTGCCAGAAAATTTGAAAACATAATAAAAATTAAAATATGAAAATTGCAGTTGTTGGTGCCACTGGAATGGTTGGCGAAATCATGTTAAAAGTATTAGAAGAAAGAAACTTTCCATACACTGAATTAATTCTTGTAGCCTCTGAAAAATCAGTAGGTAAAGTAATTGAATTCAAAGGTCAAAAACACATTGTTGTAGGTTTGCAAACGGCGGTAGATATGAAAGCAGATATTGCAGTTTTTTCGGCTGGTGGGCAAACTTCACTAGATTGGGCACCAAAATTTGCTGCTGCGGGAACCACAGTTATCGACAACTCTTCGGCTTGGAGAATGGATCCAACCAAAAAATTAATTGTACCAGAAATCAACGCAAACGAATTGACAAAAGAAGATAAAATCATTGCCAACCCAAACTGTTCTACCATTCAAATGGTTTTGGCCTTGGCTCCGTTACACAAAAAATACAATATCAAACGTGTGATTGTTTCTACGTATCAATCCATCACTGGAACTGGGGTAAAGGCAGTGCAACAATTTGAAAATGAAGTAGCAGGAGTTAAGGGTGATATGGTTTATAAATATGAAATCAACCGCAATTGTATTCCACAATGCGATAGTTTTGAGCCCAACGGATACACCAAAGAAGAAATGAAATTGGTTAAAGAAACCAAAAAAATTCTAAGTGACGACAGTATCAAAGTTACGGCTACCGCAGTCCGTGTGCCTGTTGTAGGTGGGCATAGCGAAGCTGTGAATGTGGAATTCAGCAATGATTTTGACGTAAACGAAGTAAGAACCATTTTGAGCCAAACCGATGGTGTTACAGTTCAAGATAATTTAGACACTTTTACGTATCCAATGCCACGCTATGCCGAGGGGAAAAATGATGTTTTTGTGGGAAGAATTCGTCGTGACGAAAGTCAAGAAAACACTTTGAATATGTGGATTGTGGCTGATAACCTTAGAAAAGGAGCTGCAACAAATACTATTCAAATTGCTGAATATTTAGTGGCTCATAATTTGGTTTAGACCAATTAAATAATTTAAAAATCCGTTTTACTTTAAATTTTAAATAATATTAAAGTGAATCGGATTTTTCTTTGCTATTTTTATATTTGCATCCAATGAAAATTAAATTTGTCATACTAAACTATTTCTTGATGTTTACAGTGCTGTTTTCGATGCTGTTTCAATCAATTCATAGTTATGAGCATTTGGCAAAACAACTTTCAGAAAAAAAATGCCACCACAAATACGTTTCTAATCAAGAAATCACGCATCAACACCATTATTTAGATCATTGCTATGTTTGTAATTTTACATTAAGCAATTTTATTTCTTCGGATTTTTCTAGTTTTGAATTTAAAAAAACAAATATTTCTTTAGGCAATTCTTTTTTTCAATCTAGAGAAATTACACAATTCTTCAAAGGAAGCCTTTTTGCGCTTCGTGCTCCGCCAAATTTTATTGTTTGAACCACCACGATATTTATCGAAATTTAATCTTTATAAATATTTCTTGCCTCGACTCCCTCTCCTCTGCCTGTCGGCAGACAGGTTCGAAGAGGGCTGGGGTGAGGAACAATAAAAAAAAATCAAATGAAAAAATTTATAATTGCCCTATTTTTGGGTATGTCTGCTATGCTCAACGCACAAGAAGTCGCAAAAAAAAAGCAAGACACCATTCATAAAAACGAACCGTTCAAATTAGATGAAGTAATCGTTTCGACGGCTTTCAATAAAATTCAATCGCAAAACGTGATGAAAGTCGAACATTCGAGTATTAAAGAATTACAGAAAAAAGGAACCGTAACCCTGATTGAAGGACTGGCGACAATACCTGGCGTTTCGCAAATTTCGACAGGAACATCCATTGGAAAACCTGTTATTCGAGGATTGAGTGGCAATCGGGTTTTAGTGTATTCGCAAGGCGTTCGATTGGAAAACCAACAATTTGGTGATGAACATGGCCTCGGTTTAAATGATGCTGGAATTGAAAGTGTTGAGGTGATAAAAGGACCCGCTTCATTACTTTATGGTTCAGATGCGTTGGGAGGTGTTTTATATTTCAACCCCGAAAAATTTGCCAATTCAGGTACTTTTAAAACTAATTTCAGTCAAAAATTATTTTCTAATACTTTGGGAAGCAACTCAACGTTGGGAATAAAAACTTCGACTGAGAACTGGAAATTCATAGTTCGCGGTGCCTACAACAAGCATTCTGATTATAAAATTGCCGATGGAGATCGAGTAACCAATACTCGCTATCAGGAAACCGATTTCAAGACAGGAATTGAGTATAGCAATTCGAAATTTTCGAGTGTTTTTCGATACAATTATAATGATTTAGATTTGGGAATTCCCGAAGAAGGCATCGCAGAACAAACTACCAGTAAAAAAACAGCATATCCAAAACAAGGAGTTTTCAATCATTTGTTGAGTTTGAACAATGTTTTCTTTTTTGAAAAATCAAAACTGGATGTCGATTTGGGTTACATTTCAAATGACAGAAGCGAATTTGAAGACAGCGAAGTAGCAGTTTTGCACATGAAATTAAACACTTTTAATTACGATGCCAAATACCATTTGCCAAAAATGGGTAAATTTGAATCCATTTTTGGGATTCAAGGAATGAATCAAACCAATACCAATTCAGGTGAAGAATTTCTGATTCCTAATGCGACAACGAATGATTTTGGTTTTTTTGGAACTGGAAATTACGAGTGGAAAACGAATGTAATTCAGGCAGGAATCCGTTTTGATAATCGAAAAATCGCTAGCGAAAGCTATGAAATTATTGGTAATGAAGGTTCTTTTGAAGCTCTCGATAAATCATACAACAGTGTTAATGCCTCTTTGGGATACAAAACTAATTTGTCCAAAGATTTGTCTTTGCGATTGAATGTGGCTTCTGGATTTAGAGCTCCCAATTTGGCTGAACTCACTTCAAATGGAGTTCACGAAGGAACGAATCGGTATGAAGTAGGAAACTCCGATTTGAAAACGGAACAAAATCTACAAACTGATGTAAATTTAGAATACAAAAGCAGCCATATCGAATTTTTTGCCAACGGATTTTACAACCTCATTAATAATTATATCTATACCTCGCCAACTGGAGAAATGATAGACAACAATGCAGTTTTTGAATATATTCAAAACAATGCTAGATTATATGGAGGCGAAATTGGACTGCATTTTCACCCACATCCTTTAGATTGGTTGCATTATGAAACCAGTTTTGAAACCGTTACAGGTGTAAAAAAAGACGGTAATTACTTGCCGTTAATTCCCGCAAATAATTGGAATAACACTATTAGAGCTGAGTTTACTCACAAAAACTGGCTTGAAGATGGTTTTGCAACATTGAATATTTCAACTACTTTTAACCAAAATAATCTGAGTGGTTTCGAGACAAAATCGAATGGATATACTTTGGTAAATTTGGGTTTGGGTGGTAAGGTAAAACTAGGAAAAACGGCTTTCACTATTAATTTGAACGGCAATAACTTATTTGATAAAACCTATATTGCTCATCTTTCACGATTGAAAACAGATGGAATTCCAAACATTGGAAGGAATGTAGTTTTGGGAGTGAATTTTAATATCTAGAAGAAATTATTTCATCGCAAATTTGCAAATTATTTTTCTACTATTATTTTATAATTTGTGAATTTGCGGTGTTTTTCTAATACTCAATCTTACCAATATGTCGCATCACGCGAACAATTTTAGACTTTCTATTATTAATATAAGAAGAGGAACTTGTAGCTGAATATTTTCTTGGATTGGGTAATATGGCTGCAATTCCTGCGGCTTGCGTTTTTGTAAGGCTTGAGGCATCTGTACGGTACCAATGTTCGGTTGCAGCTTGAGCCCCATATACTCCATTTCCCATTTCGATACTGTTCAAATAGACTTCCATGATGCGTTCCTTGCCCCAGATTAATTCAATAAGTACTGTAAAATAAGCTTCTAATCCTTTGCGAATATAGCTTCGACCTTGCCAAAGAAAGACATTTTTGGCTGTTTGTTGCGATATGGTACTACCGCCTTTAATTCTCCGACCTCTTTCGTTGTTTTTGAATGCTTTTTGCATTGCTGTAAAATCAAATCCGTGGTGACTCAAAAAAGTGCCGTCTTCGCTAGCAATGACTGCTTTTTGCAAATTGTTTGAAATGTTTTCTATAGGTTCCCAATCATGGCTGAAATAGATTTCTTTTCCAACTATTTTATTTTCAATGACACGAATCGCCATTAATGGGGTGAATGGTACTGGAACAAATTTGAATACAATAACAGAACCAATAGATAGTCCAAAAAACCAAACTATCAATCTAAATAAAATGTGTTTTAGCTTTGTGCTGAAACTTTCAGTGCCTTTTGGCAAAGTGCTTTTTGTTTTTTTTGATGTTATTTTTGTTGCCATTATACTAAATCCGCTAGTTCTTGTCCAATTAAACTTCCAATTGCCACGCCCATTCCTCCTAATCTTACGCCGTAATACACATTTTCTGACAATTGGGAAACGATGGGATTTTTGCTTTTCCCTATGCCCATAATACCGCTCCAGCGATGGGAGATTTTAAAATCGTGATGCGGTAAAATTACTTCTTTTAACAATTGTTCCAATTTATTTTGCACTATTTCTGTTTGACCAAATTCAGTAGTAGTTTCTGAATCAAAATCAAGATTTCTTCCGCCTCCAAGCAATATTCTGTCACCAACGTTTCTAAAATAGTAATAGCCTTTATCCAAATGGAAAGTTCCTTTTATTTTTAAATTTACAATAGGTTCTGTAATCAACACTTGTGCTCTTGCTGGTTTTACTGCGCCATCGGTCAGTTGACTAGCAAAACCATTGGTTGCAAATAAAAGTTTTTTTGTGGTAAAAACAAAATCGGTTAGTGCTATTTCCACTCCATTAAGATTGTCCTGATAAGAGGTGACAGTTTGTTGGTTTAGAATCAAAATATCTTTAGAAATAGCCAGTTTTAATAAGGCTTGCATCATGTTTCCGGTGTCGATTTGTGCTTCAAAAGGGTTGAAAATCAAATGTTCATGAATTCCTTTAAAACCAAATGAATTGACTTCTTTTGCAAAAACCTCAGCTTTAAAAAGTGGTTTTAGCATTTCGTTTATCAAGGGTAATTTAGCTAAAGTTTCATTGTAAACGTTGTCTTTATCTTTCAAAAATAATTCGTAACCACCATAGGTTTTCAAATCTAGTGCTGAATCCCCAAGTCGTTTACGTAATAATTGTAATCCTGTCCATCTTTTTTGAATCAGATTTACAACCTCTTTTTCGGTGTGCGTGTTTAAATCATCTATAATTTCGGATAAGCTGCCAAAACAGGCGAAACCTGCATTTTTTGTACTGGCTCCTTGAGGTAGCATCCCTTTTTCAAGAACAAGAATTTTGCTTTCAGGAAATTTTTCACGCAATCGTAATGCAGTATGTAAGCCAACAATTCCGCTGCCAACGATAGTGAAATCTATTTTTGTAAACCAATTTTTTAGTTCCCAATAGCTTAGTTGCATTTGCTTTTTTTATAAAAGTATAAAAATGCCTTTCGTTTTCAAAATTAACTCGAATAAATCAGAACAAAAAAAGCTGTCTTTATGAGACAGCTTAGATTTTATAATTTAACTTTAAAGGATTATTACGATTTCACCAATTTACCTTTACTAATTTTATTTGAAAGCTCTTTTTTTACGACTGGTTTGGATTGTAAATCATCCAACACATTCAAGGCTTCTTCTACATAAATATCTTTTTTCAAACTTTCATGCCATCTTTCTCTTTTTTCTTTGAGTGAAACATCATTTTTCATTAATTCAACTTCTGATGGTAATGAAGTAAAGTTTAATTTAAAATCATAATCCGCTATGGCTTTATATTTTTTACTGGTTTCTTCAATTTTTTGTTGTTCTTTCTTGAAGTTTTCAAACTTAAGGCTGTACACATTTTCTTTACTTCGCTGGTCAATCCATTTTGCATTTTCCTCAATTAATTTAAATTGAGGGTTCTGGGAAATTCTCAATTTACTTTTTAGAATCGCTTTTTCAAAATTTTGATTTTTAGTCCAAACACTATACTCTGCTGGATCAATTTTATCCCAAGGCATGGCATTGTCAACATCACGTTCACCCATTTTTAAATACGAATATTTGTCTGGCATTACCACATCGCTGGCTACACCCTCAAGCTGGGTAGAACCGCCGTTAATTCTATAAAATTTTTGGGTAGTTGTTTTCAAAGCACCTAAATCGCCCATGCCACTACTGCGCACAAATTGATTTAAATCAATCACATTTTGAACTGTTCCTTTACCATACGTTTGTTTACTTCCTATGATTATGCCTCTTTTATAATCTTGAATCGCAGCTGCCAAAATTTCCGATGCCGAAGCCGAGAAACTATTGACCATAATTACTAATGGTCCATCCCATTCTATTTTCTTATCTCGGTCATATAGTACTTCTTTTTTTCGTCCCGAAGATTTAATTTGAACAATAGGACCTTGCTCAATAAACAATCCTGCAATATCCACTACAGTTGATAAAGAGCCGCCACCATCATCACGTACATCTAATGCAATACCATTTACACCTGCTTTTTTTAACGCTTCTACTTCGATAGCAATATCTTTTCCTGCATCTCTACCGTCTTTATTCTCAAAATCGATATAAAATTTGGGCAGATAAATAACACCGTATTTCAAGCCGTTTCTTTCAACAATACTAGACTTTGCATAAGTTTCCTCAATTTCAACGATATCTCTAATAATAGATACCGTTTTGATACCACCATCTACTTTCTTAACAGTTAATCGAACTTCGGTACCTTTAGGGCCTTTAATTTTTTTGACCACATCTTCTAATCGCATCCCAACAACATCCACTGGTTCATCTTTTCCTTGGGCCACTTTCATAAGAATATCTCCAGACTCCAGTAATTTTCCTCGCCAAGCTGGTCCTCCTGAGATAAGTTCTGTTATTTCGGTAAAATCATTTTTCTTTTGTAGTCTAGCACCAATTCCTTCAAATTTTCCACTAATACTGACATCAAAACGTTCTTTTTCGTCAGCAGGGAAATAGCTTGTATGAGGATCAAAACGTGCCGTAATTGAATTAACATATACCGAAAACCAATCGTCTCTATCCAACTCACTCATAAAAATAAAATATTCATCTAATGATTTTAGGGAACTTTCACGAGTTGTTTTTTCTAATTCTTCAAAAGTTTTTGGTTTTTCGTTATCTTCTGATTTTTCAGCTTTTGGTTTGCTTGATGAATCCTGAAATTCAACTTGTTTCAGAATATCAGAGTTAACATTATCCTCTTTTTTTTCTACAATTCCTTTGGCTTTGTTTTCTTGTATTTTCAATCTATCGGTTATAGAAGACAAAGTAGAGAGCTTAATTTGTTTATACCATCGGTCTTTTAACTCCTCTTTAGTTTTGGCATAAGGTGCTTTTTCATAATCGGTATTGAAAGTCTCGTCTACAGTATAATCAAAAGGTTTACTCAAAATTTCTTTATAAATTTTTTGATTTTCAGACATTCTTTTCATCAAACGATTATAGGTCAGGTCAAAAAAAGTCAAATCCTTATTCAGAAACTGATTGTCTAAATCTGTTTGATATTTTGCAAATTCATCGATATCCGATTGTAGAAAAAATCTTTTTGAAGGATCTAAGGCTACAATATAATCTTTGTAAACACCTTTAGAAAAAGTATCATCAATTGCGGCAGGGCTATAATGCCCTTTCTCAATTACAAAAGCCAATATTTCTAGTAGCGTTTTATCTTTTTCAGGGTCGGCCGAACTAACGTTTGATTTGTATTTAAAAGCAAATAATGTTATCGAAAGACATCCAACAACGAGCAGTATTTTATAATTTCGTTTCATAAAATGTATAATAGTATTCATAGTTAAATAAAAATCTAAATTACGGTAAAAACCATGCCAACAAATACAAGGGGTGCATAAATTTTTGTTAAAGGTAAAAAATGTTTTTTTTTGTTTTAGCATTAATGATTCTAGTAAATTAAATTTGTTTTTCTTTGTTTACAAAATTACTAAAAGTCTTTATTTTGAATAAAAATCTTGATACTAATACTAAACCGTTAATTTTAATAACCAATGACGATGGGATTTCAGCACCAGGGATTAGGGCTTTAATGCAGTTATGTCCGAAATTGGCGAGATTGTTGTCGTGGCTCCAGATAGTCCACAAAGTGCCAAAGGACATTCCATTACTATAAACGACACTTTGTATATCAATAAAATTTCTAAAGAAAATGATGCCGTTTTAGAATATACTTGTTCAGGAACTCCAGTGGATGCTGTCAAATTAGCAGTAAATGAAATATTGAAAAGAAAACCAGATTTATGTGTGTCGGGAATCAATCATGGTTCCAACTCATCGATAAATGTGATTTATTCAGGAACCATGAGTGCCGCCGTTGAAGCAGGAATACAAGGAATTCCAGCTATTGGTTTTTCTCTCTGTGATTATAATTGGAACGCGGATTTTGAACAGGTTAAACCATTTGTTAAAAAAATCACTTTAGAAGTTTTGCAAAAAGGACTTCCAGAAAACATTATTCTTAACGTCAATTTCCCAAAATTAAAAGAAAAAGACATCAAAGGAATAAAAGTTTGTCGTCAGGCAAAAGCTATTTGGATGGAGAAATTCGACAAAAGAGTAACACCACAAGGCAGGGATTATTATTGGCTAACTGGCGAGTTTCTAAACCAAGATAAAGGCGAAGATACTGATGAATGGGCTTTAGCCAATGGCTACGTCTCTTTGGTTCCCGTACAATTTGATTTGACGGCCCATCATGCTATACAACAACTAAACACTTGGAAATGGAATGAGTAAAACAGCTATTTTATTAGGATTTGTTATTGGAATGTTAACTTCCGTTTTAGGTATTTATATTTTTATTCACTTTTTTACTAATTTTGATTTTATAACTGGGATTCAGTCCATAAAATCAGAAGGTAAATTGGGTAAACTAATTACGCTAGGCTCAATTCTTGACCTTATTGTATTTGCTGTTTTACTAAAACTAAATAAGGATACAATGGCTCGTGGCGTTGTATTAGCTGTTATTGTTCTAGCCATTATTACTTTGTTTGCTTAAACTTGCTTAAATTATCGAAATGAAATACTACATTATAGCTGGAGAAGCTTCAGGGGATTTACATGGTGCTAATTTAATGAAAGCATTGTATTTAGAAGACCCAAAAGCTGACATTCGTTTTTGGGGAGGCGACTTGATGAAAAATGTTGGAGGAACTTTGGTAAAACACTACCGTGATTTGGCATTTATGGGTTTTATTGAAGTGATTTTTCATCTAAAAACCATATTGAATAATATCAAAATATGCAAAAATGATATTGTCAATTTCAATCCTGATGTTATTATTTATATTGACTATCCTGGGTTTAATATGCGAATAGCCAAATGGTCAAAGCAACTTGGATTTAAAAACCATTATTATATTTCACCTCAAATTTGGGCATGGAAAGAAAATCGCATTAAAGACATCAAGCATGATGTGGATAAAATGTATGTGATTCTGCCTTTTGAAAAGGATTTTTATGAGCAAAAACATTATTTCCCTGTGGAATTTGTAGGGCATCCATTAATTGATGCTATTCATAATCAATCATCAATCGATTCAAATGTTTTTAGAAAAGAAAACCAATTAAGCAAAAAACCTATTATTGCTATTTTACCAGGAAGCAGAAAACAAGAAATCAACAAAATGCTTTCGGTAATGCTGAGTGTGGTCAATGATTTTCCTGATTACCAATTTGTGATTGCTGGCGCACCCAGTCAAGAATATTCATTTTACGAGGGTTTTATTAGCAATGAAAACATCAAATTTGTTGCTAACAAAACATACGATTTACTTCAAAATTCAACCGCAGCAATAGTCACTTCGGGCACTGCAACTCTCGAAACAGCTCTTTTTAAAGTGCCAGAAATTGTTTGTTACAAAGGCAATTGGGCTTCGTACCAAATTGCCAAACGAATCATTACTTTAAAGTACATTTCATTGGTCAACTTAATCATGGACGAAGAAGTGGTAAAGGAATTAATTCAAGAAAAATGCACTACAAAACATCTAAATAAAGAATTAAAGAAAATTCTAGAACCCAATTATCGCAAAACTCTTTTGGGAAAATATGATAAACTGGAAGAAAAATTAGGCGGTATCGGTGCCAGCCAAAAAACAGCAAAATGGATAGTAGCCGATTTGAAATAATGTATTCGATTATAATTGTTTAAATTTGTCAAAAATTAATTCTTTTGAAAGCAATAGCATTCTTACTTTTTCTAGTTCTCATATTTACTTCTTGTAAACCCACTGCCACCATCATAACTTCTAAAAACGAAGCTGTGAAAAAAGGAATTTACACTACGCCTATTCCAAAAAAAAATATTGCTAAAAAAGAAACTCTTCAACAAACTGAAATCAAAAAAGAGGCAGTTAAAAAGAATAAAATCAAAGAAGTTGAGGAATCAGATTATTTAGCACACCCCGAAAACTCAAGCTATTTGGTAGAACAATTAATTAATTCGGCAGCTACTAAAATTGGTACGAGATATAAATCAGGAGGTGTTACTGACGAAGGTTTTGACTGTTCGGGATTGATGTACAACATCTTTAATTTGTATCAAATGAAACTCCCTCACAGTTCGTTCGAACAATCTAAATTAGGCTTTATTGTAGAACGAGAAAACATTCAAAAAGGAGATTTGATATTCTTTAGAACCAATGGCAGAAACCAAATTAACCATGTGGGAATGGTTGTTGAAATTTTGGAAGATGAGATAAAGTTTATTCATTCTTCGACCTCTAGCGGAGTCATCATTTCTTCTACTAAAGAACCCTATTATCAAAAATCATTTGCTCAGGCTAATAGAGTTTTAGAGTAAATTCATTTTTGATAAATTTCAATTCTTTTATAAAAAATAAAGATACCACATAAAGGTATTTTTGTACTTTAGTTTTATGAAAATATTGGAGTTCCCTTTGGCGAGAATTACTATAGGATTTGTGTTGGGCATTTTGCTTAGCTTTTACATAAAGCCCAATCCCGAAGAAGTATTTACTGTACTCTTTCTCTCTGGAATTGTTTTTGGGTTGACTTATTTTCTTTCCAAACAAAATATCACAAACCCATTCTATTTTGGTATTACCACTTATTTGATAGCACTCGCAATCGGGGCAACTACACAAATTGTAAACACAGACTCTTTTCAAAAATCAAATTATATCCATGCTCCAGAAATTTTTGAAAAACCACATTTTTTTTCGGTTACCATTCGTGAAAAATTAAGGAGTTCCAGTTTCAATGACCGCTATGTTGCGGTGATAACAAAAATCGACAAAACAGAACGTTCGGGTAGGATTCTCTTGAATGTCCAGAAAGATAGTCTAAATCATCCTTTTGAAATTGGAACGCATTTGTGCATCAAAAGTTCACTCTATAAAAACAGATTATCAAAAAATCCGAGCCAATTTGATTATGGCAAATACCTCGAAAATAAGCAAATTTATGCCCAAATCTATGCCGATGCCACCGATATTCAAACAGGTTCTTTGATTGAAAAAGACATTTGGTACTACACTTCGAGATTGCGAACAAAAATAATTCATAATCTAGAAAAAAATAATTTTAACCAAACTGAACTCAACGTTGCCATTGCCTTAATTTTAGGACAGCAACAGGACATTTCCAAAGATGTTATTCAAGATTATCAATTTGCGGGTGCAGTACATATTTTGTCGGTTTCGGGCTTGCACATTGGATTTGTTTTGCTTTTTGTGACTTTTCTCCTCAAACCATTTCCAAACACCAAAAAGGGCTCTTTCATCAAGTTACTTATCCTTTTGTTGTCGTTATCCCTTTTTGGCTTCATCGCTGGATTTGCTCCGTCGGTGGTGCGTTCCGTAGTCATGTTTTCGTTTGTAGCCATTGGAATGTATTTAAAAAGGAGTACCAATATTTATCATACGCTATTGGTTTCAGTATTGCTTATTTTGCTGTTTCAACCTTCTTTTTTGTTTGATGTGGGATTTCAATTGAGTTATGTTGCCTTGTTTTTTATTCTTTGGTTACAACCTTTATTGGCACAACTTTGGATACCTAAAAACAAAGTGATTAATTACTTTTGGGAGATTCTCACGGTTTCTTTCGCGGCGCAAATTGGAGCCTTCCCGCTCAGCATTTACTATTTTCATCAGTTTCCAGGTTTGTTTTTTGTGACCAATTTGGTGGTTATTCCGTTTTTGAGTCTCATTATGGGCTTGGGCGTTTTGGTGATGGTTTTGGCAGCTTTCGATTATGTACCACTATTCCTTGCCAAAGGATTAGAATGGAGCATTTTTATTTTGAACAAAATCATCAATACCATTGCCTCATTGGAGCAATTTATCATTCGTGATATTCCGTTTAATTGGTATTTATTGTTAGGATTCTATTTTTTAATTATCGCCATTGTTATTTGGTTCAAAAAACCAAGTTTCAACAGACTTCTTGTGGCAATGTCAGCAATTATAATATTGCAATTAATCTATTTTCAAACGCATTGGATGATTCAAAACCAAAAAGAATTAGTTGTTTTTCATTCGAAAAAGAACACTTTGATTACAGAACGAAATGGAGAAAACATAGCGGTATTTGCCAACGATAGCCTTTTGAAAACCGCTTCTGAAAATAAAACATTGACAGCATACCTAATTGGCAATTTCAGTCATTTGAAATCGAAAAAAAAGCTACAAAACACTCTTTACTTTCAGAACAAAAAGATTTTAGTTTTGGATAGTTTTGGTGTTTATCCAAAAAAATGTGAACCCGATATTCTAGTATTGACTCAATCTCCAAAGATAAATCTGGACAGACTATTTCAAAGCCAAAAACCCAAAATGGTGGTAGCTGATGGCTCGAATTATAAAACGTATATCAATCTATGGGAATCCACTTGCGAGAAAAATAAAATCCCTTTTCACGCTACTGGCGAAAAGGGATTTTATAGGTTGGATTGAAAAAATTATTTTTTGTAAAATACCATCTTGTAATGTAAAGCTTCCAGCCTTTTGAAGGCTGGAAGCTTTTTTTCGTTTTTTCGGCAACAACTAGATTTCCAGATTACTAGAGCGACTATTCTAGTTTTACTCGATTTACTCCTAAAAAACAAAATCCCTTTTCACGTTACTGGCGAAAAGGGATTTTACAAATTGGATTGAGATTATTTTTTAGCTAAAATTCCATCGGCAACGGCTAACCAAGCGGTTGGTCCTCCGGCAACATAGCCTGTTTTGTCAAGAGGTACAAAGTTAACTTTTCCGTCTTTATTTTCAGCATTTACAAAATAAATAGTCGGAAATCCTTGGATTTGAAATCCTTGTTGCAATTCGGCATTTTGTTTTTGAATTTCAGGTAATTGCGGGGTTCTTCTCGGAAAATCTAATTCGACCAAAACTACATTCTTCTTTGCCCAAGTAGCAAATTCAGGTGTTTTCAATACTTCGTTTTGCAAACGAATACACCAGCCACACCAGTCACTTCCTGTAAAAAATAATAACATCGGTTTTTTCGACGAGTTGCTAAGGGCAACAGCCTTATTCATATCGGTATGCCAAACTAAGGGCATATCCTGTTCGCTAGCGGCAGAATCTTTTGTAGTTTCGGTTGCCACCGCTTTTTTAGCTTTCTTTGCTTTTTTTACTGTTTGTGCCTGAAGTTGTATGACACTTAGGAGCAAAATTAATACGATTTTATATTTCATTTTTATATATTTTTTAAAATTTAACGTTCCAAATATAGTGCCATTATCGAACACCGTGCATTAATTTTTTCATCAAAGGAGAAAGTACAATCATTATTAATCCAGCTCCAATGGGTACGATGGCAAATATAAGAAAAAAAGTAGTCAAACTGTATTGAGCTGTAATGGTTTCAATCATTCCTCCCATTGAACCCGCTAATTTATTTCCCATCCCAATAAATAAATAATACACTCCAAACATAATTCCTATCCAAGTTGCAGGAACTAATTTACTCACATAAGACAAGCCTACTGGAGAAATACACAATTCACCCAAAGTATGAAATAAATATGCCGCTATTAACCAAAACATACTTACCCTTACTGCCGAATCAGGATTGATCCCAATACTGCCATAGGCTAAAAACCCAAATCCTAAACCAAGTAAAGTTAGTCCTAAACCAAACTTCATGGGTCCCGAAAGATTGTATTTACTTTCCCACCATTTAGAGAAAAAAGGAGCAAAACAAACTATAAACAATGAATTTAAAATACCAAACCAAGTTGCTGGAACCTCTGTCTCTATAGCATAGTATTCTCTAGCCACCTTCCAGATTACTATTGCCCATATAATCACAAAACTCAATGATAAAATAATATTCCCTTTAGAATAGGTTTTAAACGTTTGAGAAAATAATTTAATTAACACATAGGTAATTACCAGTAAGGGAACGATGGTCAAAAGTGCATCTGACAATTTAAATAAGGAAGCTTGACTACCAAACAATTCTCTTTGCGTAAATTTCT
The DNA here is from genome assembly GCA_031383535.1 of Flavobacterium sp. Lineage (GTDB taxonomy): Bacteria > Bacteroidota > Bacteroidia > Flavobacteriales > Flavobacteriaceae > Flavobacterium. The sequence goes on along the minus strand of JANMZS010000052.1, from coordinate 13,161 downwards.
CAGCAAAAATAGTCATTGACCCACCTGCCTGTTCAAACGCCGCCCAAAAAAACACGGTAAAAACGGAGAAGATTAATACCGCAAAAATTCTATCCCGAATGATGTTTGCAGGTGTATTCTCTAGAGCTACTTTATCTTTAGATGCTTGTTTTGATGCTGCTGTGGGTTTTAATCCAATACTACCAAAAATATCTTGTGTAAAATAAAATTGTAACATCCCTAAGAACATAAATATCCCTGCTAAACCAAACCCTAAACTCCAAGATATTTTTTCGCCAATATAACCACATAGCATAATTCCTAAAAAAGCTCCTGCATTGACGCCCATATAATACAACGAATAAGCACCGTCCTTTTTTTCGGGATGACTGGCATAGGCATTTGAAATAATAGAGGTCATATTGGGTTTAAACAATCCATTTCCAATAATAAGACATCCAATACCAATATACAAAAACAGAGGTGATTCCATAGCCATAGAAGCATGTCCCATTGTCATTGCCAATGCTCCCAAAATCACAGCCAATCTGTATCCTAAATATTTATCTGCCAGAAATCCGCCGATGACAGGTGTAAAATACACAGACATCGTATAGGTTCCATACAATGCCATAGCATCTTCTATAGTCCAAGCCCAACCTCCCTTTGCAATAGTTGAAGTTAGAAATAAAACTAATATGGCTCGCATCCCATAATAAGAAAATCGTTCCCACATTTCGGTAAAAAACAAAACAAATAATCCTGCTGGATGTCCTAAAACAGGATTCTTAAAAAATTGATCGGTTGAATTTTGATTCATATCTTACTTATTTAATTCTTTGTCCACTCCGTGCATTAATGTATTGATTGGTTTTGAAAGCAACAAAAGTACTATTCCAAAACCGATTCCAGTGTAAAATAAATATTCAAATAGTTTGAGATAGCTTTGTTTGGCTAAATTTAGGTCTGTAGCTTCCCCATTTGAGGTGTCCACCGAAGCAATATTAGCCAAAATAGAGGCAATAAATTCAGAACCTGCAGTGGCTAAAAACCATACACCCATCATAAAACCAACAATTTTTACAGGAGACAATTTAGTAACCGCCGAAAGACCCACAGGTGACAAACAAAGCTCGGCAAAAGTATGAAGAAGATAAGTAAGTACTAACCAAAACACACCAACTTCTCCCATTCCAGAAACATTTATTCCTAAAACCAAAGCCCCAAATCCGAGCCCTACAAACAATAAAGCAATGGAGAACTTAACAGCTGTATTGGGATTGTATTTTCCTAATTTTACCCAAAGCCAAGCAAAAACAGGTGCAAAAAGCACGATGAACAAAGCATTTAAACTCAAAAATTGTCCTGCGGGAATGGTATAACCAAAAACAGTCCTGTCTAAAATTCTATCGGCAAAAAGATTTAAAGAAGTGTAAGCCTGCTCAAACAAAGCCCAAAAAACGATAGTAAAAATAATTAAAATGGTAAGCGCAATTAATCGTTCTCTAGCAATTTTATCCAATTGAGTTATGGCATAATAAAGGATGTATACAAAAGAAATCGTTCCCGAAATAATAAGCAAGTTTTGAACTACACTATGCCTTTGAACCATTTGCCAAACCACTAAAATAGAAAGAACACTTGAACCATAGATAATCCATTCGTTTTTGATTCCGAATGTTTTCGTAGCTAAAAATTCGGGCACATTCGATTCCCCTTTTCCTAACAACAATTTTTTGCCTGATATAAAAGTTAGTAATCCAAAAAACATTCCGATTCCTGCTGCTGCAAAGCCGTAACTCCAACCGTAAGCTTCGCCTAACCAAACGCAAATTAGAGTTGCCAAAAAGGAACCCAAATTGATTCCCATATAAAAAATGGTGAATCCAGAATCACGTCGTTTGTCTCCTTCGGCATATAACTCGCCCACAAGAGACGAAATATTAGCTTTCAAAAAACCAACACCCATCACTATAAAAGCCAAGGACAAATAAAATATTTGAAGTGCAAAATCATCTCTTACAATTTCCCCTGTAAGTGTTTTGGTAGTTGCATTTCCTTCATAAGCCATGCCAAGATGACCCAAGACCAATAGCATTCCGCCAAAAACAATAGCTTTTCTAAAACCCAAATACCTATCGGCTATAAAACCACCAACAACAGGCATTGAATATACTAAAGCAGCATAACTCCCAATTAATAAATTTCCAGCTTCGTCTGAAAATAAATAATATTTCGTGAGGTAAAAAATAAGCAAGGCCTTCATTCCGTAGAATGAAAAACGCTCCCACATTTCGGTAAAAAACAAGATAAAAAGGGCGCGTGGATGTCCAAAAAAGTCTTGATTATGCGATAAATTGTTTTTTGTCATATAAAATTGTATAAATTATTTTTTATATCCTATTTTCACTCTTTCTGGTTTACTATCAGAGTGATCTGTATCTGTAATTAAAACTGAATTGCTTCAAAAATATCTTCAAATTGCTTGTCATATTTTGTTTCCAGTTCCTGAATATGACTCGTAAGGGTTTCTATATTTAAAAGTATTTTTCTTAAAGCGACAAACGCTCTTACTATAGCGATATTCATTTTTCTTGCTTTTGGGCTTCGCAAAACACTTGCTAACATGGTAACTCCATGTTCTGTAAAGGCATACGGCAACGCACTTTTTGGTCTTTTGGATGTCATCACAATCTGTGATGACATCATCACAGATTGTTATGATGATATATCCTCCCATTCTTCTTTTGTTAATCTAAACATAAAATCTTCAGGAAAGCTATCAATATTTCTTTTAATAGCCTGATTCAAAACTCGCGTTTCTACTTCATAAAGTTCAGCTAAATCAAAATCCAACATAATTTTGACTCCATTAACCTCGTATATTTTATTTTGAATTGTGATTAAATTCATATAGTGTATTACAAATTATTTAAACTAAAGTTACCCCTTAATTCTAAACATCAATTTTAGTGAAAATTTTACATATATTAGTTTTTTTGTCCTAGAAGGTTTCGTCTAAGATAGCAAATAGTTTGACTACAAATAACTCAACCACCATTTCTTTTTGTTTGCTGTTTTATAACCATCATACCATCTGCAAATTGGAAATAAAATAATAATTACTATTATCCAAATCAGATAAACCATAACCAAACCATAACCATCAATTGGGACAACTCCTAAAAATGGAATATTATATTTTGTTGAAAACATATAAATATCAGCAATAGAATGTCCGTTAATGAAATAATTTATAAAAGCTAAAACATGAATCAAAAACAAATGAAGAATATAATAAAAGAAAGCTGTTCTCCCAAAGACAACCATTGTTTTGGTAAATTGATTTTCGATTTTTTCTAAAAATGCTAATGCAAATAAAGCTATTCCAATAGTAATGGATATGTACAGTAAAGATGGCGGGTACTTTTGAACATTTAGAAAGGATAGAAAAGTGTAAAAATTATTTTGTTGATAGTGCCACGGCAAAGGATCTCCATAAATATTAACAAAACGAAGTATTGTAAATAAGACCAACAAACCAATTCCTAATTGGTTAAAAATAATAGCTCTTTGCGCCATAGAAAATTCGGAAGTGAAAAATTTTCCTAAACAATAGCCTAGCATCATTAATCCCGTCCAAGGTAAAAAAGGATAAAAGATGAAAAGAGAATGATTTTCATTTACTGAGTAAAAAACTCCATGACCATGATGCAATAAATCCCACCAAAAACCTGCTTTAAAACCAGAAACTGCTTCGGGAATATCCAATAAATTATGCCCTAAAATTATTAACAGACCAAAACCAAGAATAAAATTATAAGGTAACCTAATGACAAAGCCTAAAATAAACATACTGATCCCGATAGTCCAAATGACTTGAAAAATTTGTAAAGAGTAATTTGGGTTAAATGTCCATGCAAAATTTACGATTGCAAATTCTACAAAAATTAGCCACAAACCACGTTTTATTAAAAAAATACTCAGTTCACTTTTAGTCTTTCGTAAACTTTGTAAATAAATAGATGTTCCCGAAAGAAATACAAAAATAGGAGCGCAAAAATGGGTAATATATCGGGTAAAAAACAATGCTGGTGTTGTGGTTTCTATATTCAAAGGATCGTCAGTCCAAGCGGTACTGTGAAAATAATCTCTAACATGATCTAAAGCCATAATAACCATAACAATCCCTCGAAGAATATCAATAGATTGTATTCGTTTTTGAATCAATTCCATAGTTTTGTTTTTAAATAGATTCAAATATAACTATTAAATCTAAACCGTATCTTTGCTGTCAAATTATTTAAAAAATTGAGCATGACCAACGCCGTATCTGGATTTTCTAAATTATCCAAAGAGGAAAAAATTAATTGGATAGCCAAAGAATATTTTTCTAGTCCTTCTGAAGCTATTTTGTTACTTAAAAAGTATTGGAATTCTGACGCAAAACTGCAACAACTTCATGATGAATTTATAGAAAACACTGTCACTAATTTTTATTTACCCCTTGGCGTTGCTCCAAATTTTCTAATCAACGGAAAATATCATACCATCCCTATGGCTATTGAAGAGAGCTCTGTTGTGGCTGCAGCTTCAAAGGCGGCTAAATTTTGGTCGACTCGTGGTGGTTTTAAAACTAGAGTTTTGAATACCGAAAAAATTGGTCAGGTACATTTTATATTTAAAGGGGAGACCTCAAAACTTGAAAAATTATTTTTAGAAATAAAAGATAAATGTATTTCTGCTACTGAAAGCATTACTAAAAATATGCAAAAACGTGGCGGTGGCATTCTAAACATCGAATTAAGAAATAAAACCCATTTAATAGAAAACTACTATCAATTGCATGCCACTTTTGAAACGAAAGATTCAATGGGAGCCAATTTTATCAATTCGTGTTTAGAGCAATTTGCCAAAACCTTAAAAGAAGAAGCATTAGTTTATGATTTTTTTACTGACGAAGAAAAAAACATTGATATTGTGATGAGTATTCTCTCGAATTATGTTCCTGATTGTATTGTTAGAGCAGAAGTTTCTTGTCCAATTGAGAACTTAATCGAAAAACATATTCCAGACCCGAAAGCTTTTGCCGAACGATTTGTTCAAGCGGTTCAAATTGCTCAAGTCGAACCTTTTCGAGCAGTGACACACAACAAAGGAATCATGAACGGTGTTGATGCCGTGGTGCTAGCGACTGGCAATGATTTTCGTGCCGTAGAAGCAGGAATTCATGCGTATGCAGCCCGAAACGGACAGTATTCAAGTTTGTCACATGCTAAAATTGAAAATGATATTTTCAGCTTTTGGATGGAAATCCCATTGGCTTTAGGCACCGTTGGCGGATTAACATCATTGCATCCTTTAGTGAAATTTTGTTTAGAAATGCTGGAGAAACCAAATGCAAAAGAATTAATGCAGATTGTAGCCGTGGCTGGATTGGCTCAGAATTTTGCGGCTTTGCGATCCCTAACAACAACAGGAATCCAAGACGGACACATGAAAATGCACTTGAATAATATTCTTAACCAATTTGAAGCTACATCTGAAGAGCGTCTTTTGATAAAAACCTATTTTAAAGAAAATGTAGTTTCGCATAGCGGTGTTGTAGATTATATTAATATTTTAAGAAAATTAAAATAAATTTACTCATGCTTCTCTAAACTGCGCTCAATCTCATTATGCTATAGCTTTTTTGTTATTTCGACCAATGAGAGACCCGAGCGATAGCGAACAGGCGAAGCAATGACAAAAAAAAGGGTTTTTGAACTAAACTTTGCTACTTAGTGCCTTAGCGGCAAGACTTATGAAAAAAGAATTTTATAGTAACGGAAAACTATTAATCACAGGAGAATATTTAGTTCTTGATGGTGCTAAAGCTTTTGCGTTGCCCACCAAATTTGGACAAAATTTAATTGTAGAAGAAAATAATAATCCAAAAATAAATTGGAAAAGCTATGATTCAGACGGAAGTATTTGGTATGAAGATACTTTTACTTTTGAAGATATATCCAACCTTGATAACTCAAAAACAGAATCGTCTATACGGAACACCTTGATTGGTATTTTGCATGAAGCATTCAAATTGAATCCAAATTTTATTAATGGTCATAAAGGCTATAGCGTTGTAAACCAACTTACTTTTCAAAGAAATTGGGGATTAGGAACTTCATCAACCTTAATTAATAATATTGCCCAATGGTTGCAAATAGATGCTTTTGTCTTACTAAAAAATAGTTTTGGAGGTAGCGGTTATGATATTGCTTGTGCACAAAATGACAGCCCAATCTTGTATCATTTAGACAATGAAAAACCTATTGTTGAAAAAGTAAATTTCGAACCAACATTCGCTGATAATCTATATTTTGTTTATCTTGATAAAAAACAAAGTAGCAAGACAGCTATAGCTTCTTATTACAATAATAAAAATAGAGAATTAACTCAATCCATAATCAATAACAATATCATTACGCAAAAGGTTTTAAATTCAAAAACCCTTAGTGAATTTGCTTCTGCATTAGAAGAGCACGAAGCTGAATTGAGTCTTATTCTAGAAATGGAAACTATAAAAGAATCTACATTTCCTGATTTTGAGGGTGTGATAAAAAGTTTGGGGGCTTGGGGGGGTGATTTTGTATTAGCGGTTTCGAAAGAAAATCCAACAGAATATTTTGTAAAAAATGGTTATAAAACTATAATCCCTTACAAAGACATGATTTTATAAACAAAAAAATCCCGAAAAATCGGGATTTTTTTTGTTAACCTAAGACTATTTAGTAATTAAATTGGCTTCTATTATCTACAATTTTAGCTTCTGCTTTAAGTGCTGGAATAACTCTATTAGCATCTCCTGCGCTTTGAGATTTTAATTTTGCTACATAAGTGGCAAAATCTTTCAAAGCTGGGGCTTTAACAACACCACTACTTTTTAGTACATATACTCCTGTATTTCCTTCGATTGGAGCCGAAATTTTATTTGGTGCTAATGCAAAAGCATTTCCAACAACTTTAGGCTCTTGTCCAGAAGAAACACTTGGATTTTCCATAGTTACTCCAACAGCTTGTTGAACAGTTGTTCCATTTGCTTTTGCGATGGCTTCTAATGAGGTTCCTGTCATCTTCGCTTTCAATAATTCAGCTTTTTTCTTGTTTCTAAGAATTGGTTCTACCGAAGGTCTAGCGGCTTCGGCTGTCATTAATCCTTCTTCGTTAATCTTTTTAACTTTTGCAATCACGTGACCTAAATTTGCCACTTCAAAACGTTTTACATCCCCTGCATTGGTTGATTTTTCAAAAGCCCAACGAATGATATTTCTTTGGTTTCCTAAAGCTCCGAATGATTCGTCCATAACTTTTGAAGTGATAGCAGGTGATAAAGTAAGTTTCATGTCTTTTGCCAATTTTTCAAAATCTTTATTGGCAGCGTCCATTTCAAATTTAGTGGCTTGCGTGAAGATCTTATCCGATGTAGCTTCTGAAGCCTCAATTTTTTGTGCAATAGTAGCTAAACGAACTCCATCTTGTTTATCGGTTATTTTGATTATATGAAAACCAAAATCAGTTTCTACTAAACCAACTTTCCCCACAGGATTTGCGAAAACAAAGTCGTTAAATGGTTTTACCATTTGATTAGGACCAAAATACCCTAAATCTCCACCTTGCTGAGAAGAAGAGTCATCAGAGGCTGTGAAAGCAAGCATCAAGAAAGAATCTGGATTGGCATTAATTTGAGCCAACAAAGACTCGGCTTTGGCTTTAGCTTGTTCTTTGGTGCGAACTTCTTTTTTGTTAGGAACTTGCGTTCCTTCATAACTAATTAAGATGTGACTTGCTTTTGCATTTACACCTACTTTTCTCCCTAATGATTTAGAGATACAATAATTTTTACCAGACATATAAGGTCCAAAAATTGCTCCTGGAGCCAGATTGTATAATTGTTCTGCAACTTCGGCAGGCAAATCTTTTTTGGCCACATAAGTAGAGTCATAAGGCACATCTGAATTTGAATTTACAAAATCAACAATATTCACAGCGTTACTAAATCCGGGTAAGGTGTCGTTTTTAGCGGTTGCTTGATTATAAACAACGCTTCCTGATAAAAGACTATTTACTTTATTTTTGATTTCGTTTTCATCTTCTTTTGAAGCTTTTTCTTCAATCAATACATATTCTATTTCACGAGTTTCGTCTGATTTGTATTTTTTTTCATTTTTAGATATGAATTCCACAATCTCTGCATCAGTAACTTTTACTTGAGTATCTTTTATAGATGAGTATAAACCTGCAACATAAGCAAAATTCACTTTATTGGCTTCCATCTCATACTTCAGTTTTGCTTCGCTATCTGTAGTGTAATTACTTGCTCTTACTAAAGAATTATAAATTTGGTATTTTGCATTAATTTCAGCTTCTTTTTCTCTTGCTTTTAATGCTTGGGCTTGCTCAGGATTTGATTTGAAAAATTCTTTGAATTTAGCTTCATCAAATACACCTGCTGCATTCAAAAAAGTTGGGTTTTTTCCAATATTTTGATCCGCCTTTAAGACTTCCATAATGTGTTTTGGACCAACTCTCAATCCTAATTTTTCAAATTCTGCTGATAGTAATGCAATAGAAACTTCTTGATTCCATACTGTATTTGCAGCCGCTGTTGGGGTCATTCCTTGTTGACTTTTTTCAACATTACTTACTTTAACTCTAAAGTCTTCAAATGGAATATCTTTTCCATTAATACTTCCTACATCATTTGAACTTTTTCCAAAATTTCCTTTGTTAAAAAGATCTCCTGCTATAAATGCAAATAATGCTAGTGCAATGACTACTATCATTAAAGCGGAACGTTGTCTAATTTTTTGTAAAACTGCCATTTTTATTGTTGTTTATTTTAATTCAGTTTGCGAAAATACAATTATATGATTAATAATTATAATTGAAGCGTTTTATTTTGCAAGAATTTTTTAAATCTTAAAAAAAATCACTATTTAATTGTCATTTTAACTAACTCTATTTTTTTGTTTATTGCTTTTTGAATACTAAATTGATAGGCGTCTATTGTGATTTCATCTCCAGTTTGTGGTATTTCTTTAGTAAAATCTACAATAAAACCTCCTAGAGTTCCATAAGAATCACTTTCGGGAATATTGAGTTTATAGGTTTGATTTAAATATTCTACATCTAAGCGTGCTGAAAAAATATAGGTGTTATTACCAAGATCTTTTTCAATTAATTCTTCATCTAAATCGTGTTCGTCTTTGATTTCGCCAAATAGTTCCTCAATAATATCTTCCATAGTAATGATTCCGGATGTTCCTCCATATTCATCTAAAACAACAGCAACACTTTTCTTTTTTTTGGTAAGCAAATTCATTACATCATTAATAAACATCGTTTCAGGCACAAATTCAATAGGAATAACAATTGATTTTATTGATTTGGGCTTTTTGAATAAATCAAACGAATGTACATAACCAATGATATCATCCAATGAGTTTTGATAAACCACAATTTTAGAATAGCCCGTTTCGATAAATAATTGTTTGAGTTCTTTAACCGAATCAAATAAATCAATAGCGCCTAACTCTGTTCTAGGCGTCATTACATCTCTTGCTTTTACGCCCGAAAAATCTAAGGCATTTTGAAAAATCTGTATTTCTGAATCGACTTTATCATGATCTTCAACAGTGCTCATTTGTTCGGTTATAAAATTACCGAGTTCGGCTTTGCTAAAATATAGTGGTATTTGATCGCTTTGGGTTTTAAAAAAATGTTTTAATATAAAATCGGAGATTCCAATAAAAAAAGAAGAAAGAAAATAAAACAACTGATAAAATACATAAGCAGGAACTGCGAATAATTTCATAAAAGTATTGGCATAAATTTGGAAAAATACTTTTGGTAAAAATTCTGAAGTAATCAAAACAATAGCGGTAGAGATAATGGTTTGTATCAGTAAATTGAATAATTTAGAAAAATTGTAGCCTGCCATTTCAAACCAGTGCAGTAACAATTCACCCATAAAAAAACCGTAAACAACCAAAGCTATATTGTTTCCAATAAGCATAGCCGTAATAAATTTTGAAGGTTTTTCGGTAAGTTTAGTTAAAATAGTAGCCAGAAAGTTGTTTTGCTTTTTCTCAATTTCAAGATAAATTTTGTTCGAAGAAATAAAGGCTATTTCCATTCCTGAAAAAAAAGCACATAGTATTAAACACAATATAATAATACTAATTTCCATCAATTAGGAATTGTTATTTCTATCTTCAAACTTCTTAGCAAATTTTCGTCTAAAGAAAAACATGCCAATAGAGACTGCTGCAATTCCTAAAAAAAGAAAATGCTGATCGTTATCTTCCTTCCAAATTTCAACTGCTTTAAAAATAAAGAAAAGAGCAGCTACTAGATAAACGTATTGGGTATATTTTAAATAATTCATGAATTTGTATTTTTATAATTTACTCTGCTGATTCAATTTCACCAGCTATTTTTTGTGAATTAATAATCTTAAAATCTTTGCTAAAATCGATTCCTTGACCATTCGAAACTCCTTTGGGGTCTGTAAATTTAAAGCTTTTTTCGGTAAAAAACCATTCGTTTTTTTGATCAAAATACAATTGTTGTGTTTCTAACATTTGTCCAGCTTCAGAAGTTATTTTTACATTGCCTTGCAAATCAATAATATTAGTCAGTTTATAAGACACCGCATAATCTGATTTAATAAAGGTCTTTTTTTCTTTCTTGTCAAACAAAGTGACATATACTCCTTTTGGGAATTCTGTAAACGAAAAACCTACATTGGTAAAATCAAGCATTTTTGGGCTTTCCAAAATGGCATTTATGCGTCCTGAATCGGTATATTTCAAATTGATTTTATCCGCTTCGCCACTTGGAATAAATTCCGAAAAATTAATTTTTTGGACTTCCTTAAAATTACTTTCACAACCAAAAAAAAGTGCCACTGTAGTGACTGATACAATACTGTAAAAAGTATTTTTTTTTGATAAGGTCATAGTTTATAAGTGCTAAACCTTAGTATAGTTTTGCTTCACTATACTAGTTAAATTTCCTTTTTTCGAACCATTTGTCATTCAATGATAAGCCTATGCTAAGATTAGCATAATTCTCTTGAATCAAGTTTGCTTTGGTAGTTCCTTTTTTTCCTAATTCAAAACCAATATTTACGTTAGAAAAAGTACCTTTTAAAGGCAAGCCTAACCCTAAGGTTAAGCCAATATCGTTGATAGATTCTGAATTAATTATCAAGCCTGTTTGTTCATATTTTAAGCCTCCTCGGTATACAATTTTCTTTGCATAACTAGTAAAAGATTTGTAATTAGGAATAAAATAACCTCCTATTGAATATTTTGAATATTTCCCAAAAGAAACATTCGCTACAGTATTATAACTATTGAATAAATTAGCCGTGTTTTGTATCGCAATTTCTGCTCCTACCAACCATTTTTTATTTTCTCCAATTCCAGCACCTAATGATACTTTTGATGGGTATTTAAAATCGACATCGTTATTAAAAGTGTCGATTTTATCTACTACTGCCAAATTAAAAAAAGAATCATAACTAACAGTGGCTATATCGATGGTGCTTTTAGATCTTAAAATGTTTTCGGGAGTAAAATTTAGGCTTGTAAACAAGTTTAATTTTTTGTTGATTTTGGCTTGATACATAGCACCTATGTTAAAATTCACTCCAGATAAAGTTGCGGTATTCAGTTGTCTAGTTCCAACAGGTATATCAGTAATAAACTCAAAACTACTGGTTTCAATATTTCCAAAATTATATTGAAAATCAGCACCAATACTTAAGTTAGGTGCTATTTTGTATCCAAATCCTAAAAAAACCTTGTTTAATCCACCTGAGCCGTTTAATAGTTTATTATTTTGTGAGCCATCAACATAATTAGTTCTTATTTTATACCCTACTGAAGAATATGGAATTAAGCCAAAACTCATCCCTAACTTTCCAATAGGCAAACCAACAGCTAGGTAATCTAAAGTGGCTCTTGTTGTTTTTGCGTCTTTACTATCTGTTTTTAATTTTGTGGAAATTGCACTTCCTCCTATAGAAAAGGTACTTAGTTTCAAATCTGAATAGCTAGCCGGGTTTTGTAAATTGAGATGAATACTGTCTGATTGTATTGAGAGACCTGCCATAGACCTATTCTCGACAGCTCCTTTGAATCGTACTTCGCCAATACCATAAAAAGAGTATGGTGAAGCAGTTCCTTCTTGTGCAAAACTTATTAATGAGAAAAACAAACAAGCTGTAATTACAATTTTTTTAATCATTTTTAATTTTATATTGAAATGTTTGATTCAAACTTTCCAGAAGGAAATTAGAATTGGCAAATATGGTATTTTTTAATCGGTTAGCCAAAAAATCTGCATCGCCACCCGTTAAAATTATGATAAAGTTTGAATAGCTCGCCTTGTATTCATCTATAAAACCATCTATTTCATATACTAATCCATTGACGATTCCGGAATGAATTGAAGCTGATGTTGACTTTCCAATAAAAGACTTTGGATTTTCTATGACTAATAAAGGAAGTTTTGCCGTAAAATCGTGCAATGACTTATACCGCAATCCCAATCCAGGACTAATTGCTCCCCCGAGATAATTATCATTTTCATCCATAAAATCGTACGTTACACATGTACCAGCGTCAATCACTAATCGATTTTGTTTGGGATAAAGTAAGGTGGCTCCTGCTGCAAGAACCATTCTATCAACACCTAAAGTTTGGGGTGTTTCATATTTATTGACAAATGGAAAACTGTCTTTGTGAGAGACAAAATGAATATTTAAACTTTCACTAAGGGTGAAATAAGTTGTCTTTTCAAGGTCTGCCACACTTGAAACTATAATGTCCGTTATCGTACCATAAATGTTTAAGATATTTCGAATGGTATTTTGGAGTTCTAATGTATTAAAAACAAAGACTTCTAAAAGGGTATTTCCCTCAAATACAGCTGCTTTAATTCTGGTATTGCCAACATCAATAGCTAAAATCATAATTTGCTTTTAAAAGCGCAAAGGTACGAATTGATTTTTTTTAATATTTGTTTTGGATAAACTAAAAATCATTCTATATTTGCACCCGCAATAACAATGGTACCTTAGCTCAGATGGTAGAGCAATGGACTGAAAATCCATGTGTCCCTGGTTCGATC
>JANMZS010000049.1:0-33212 GCA_031383535.1 Flavobacterium sp. | reverse complement strand
AAAGAAACATAATGTATTCTAAAAATTTTCCGAATGGAGTAACAGAATTGGACTACTTAAATAGTTTAATTGAAAGAGAAAGTGAAACTTCACATTTAGAAACATTTAAGACATTTCTAAAATTCTGTAAAAAAATAAATTCTGAATTATAAAAAAAACACTACTTTAAACAGCTAAATCTCATGGCTAGTTTTTCGGTAGATTGTTCGTTTACTTTTCATAACTTCGGTCGGTTATGAAAAAAGCTTTCCATAAGCCCACAAAAGCCACAATCAAGGAACCGTTCATCAGTTTTAAAAGAGGTTTGCATTTTTATTATAACTTCAATTCCATTTTATAATCTTCCATTAAATAGCCATGACCTATTTCTAAATCTTCTTCGGCTACAATTTCAAAACCCATTTTTTTATAAAACAGATAGGATTTGTTGAATCTATTAACATTTAATGAAATTTTTTCTGACCTGTTTTCTTGAGCAATTTTAATTATTTTTTCTAGCAACAATTTTCCCAATCCCTTACCCTTAGCTTCTGGAAGCAGATATAATTTATGAAGTCGTGTGGTAGTAGTGTTTAAATAATGATGTTCGTAGGAAGCAAAACCAAGTGAATTTTCAAACTCTTTGATGAGTATAAAACGATGATTTTTGTGAACAAAATTATCATTCAAAACATCGACGGAATACATCGTTTCCAACATATAATCTATTTGATTTTTAGACAAAATTTCGCCATAAGCTGTTGGCCAAGTTTGACGCGCAATATGTTCAATTGTTCCGAAATCTTTAGGCGTGGCAATGGTAATTGTAATCATTTCGACAAAAAATATTTAGTCTAGCTTTCCATCAAAATGAGCCATCCATTTCCCTTGAACTTTCATGACTTGCTCAATCACATCGCGAGCAGCACCATGACCACCAATAACATGAGAAATGTATGTGGATATGTTTTTAATCTCTGGACTAGCGTCCTGAGGACAAGTTGGTAAACCTACTAATTGCATCACATGATAATCAGGAATGTCATCGCCCATATACAATACTTGTTCTGGTTTGATGTTGTAAAGCTCAATGTATTCTTTAAAAGTTTCTACCTTATCAGGAGTTCCAAGATGAATATCGGTGATGCCTAAATTACGCAATCGCACCCGAACGCCTTCGTTACTGCCACCCGAAATGATACATACACTATACCCGCTTTCTACTGCTGCTTTCATAGCATATCCATCCCGAATATTCATGGTTCGCAGAATTTCACCTTCGTTGGTTACAAAAACAGATCCATCGGTTAATACACCATCCACATCAAAAATAAATGTGGTAATATCATTCATTATTTCTTTATAACTTCTTGCCATTGTTTTGTATCGATTGGGTTAGGGTTTTATAAATTGTATTTTGATTATTGTCTGCTAAAAAATGTAAGTGGCTCTCAATAGTTTTGGTGTCGTTTCTAATAGCTGGACCCGTTTGAGCATCCATCGGAGAAAGTGTCATTACTTTGTTTGCCGTTTCTAAAATTAAGGGTTTTAGAATATCGAAAGACAGATTATTTTCAGAACAGATTTCATTGCCAATTTGGTACAAATGATTCACAAAATTATTTACAAAAACGGCCGATACATGCAAGGCTTTTCGTTGTTCTTCATTGATTTTTTGCACTTTGTCAGAAAGGACGAGAGCTGTTTTTTGTAATAATTTAAAATCAGTATCGTCTTCACTTTCTAAACAAATGGTAATTTCACTAAAGTCGATTACTCTGTTTTTAGAAAACGTTTGTAAAGGATAAAACACTCCTCTCCTATTCTTCTTATCCAAAACTTCTAAAGAAACGCTTCCCGCAGTATGAACCACTAATCTATTTTCAAAAGGCAATTGAGAGGAAACCGTGGCAATAGCATCGTCAGAAATGGCTATAATGTACAAATCGGCTGCTACTAAATCTGATAAATTATCGGTAATCTTAACATCCTCAATTAAATGTGAAACCGACTCTTTTTGTCTCGAAAAAACCTGAACCAAATCAATGTCTTTGCTATTAACAAAAGATTGAATTAAATGTTGGGCTACATTTCCAGAACCAATAATTACAACTTTAATCATTCGACAAAATTAACAAAAAAAAACAGTAAAAAATCTACTATCCAACAATCAATTTTGGATTAAATTAACAATTGTACCAATAGGCAAATCGACAATTTTGAGTACTTTTGTACCACTTTTTAAAAACACAATTTTTTACCGATGAATTTTAAATTAAGTTCTATATTATTCTCTACTCGATTAATGGCTATTTTATTTATTGGTTATGCAGTAGCCATGGCAACAGGCACTTTTATAGAAAGTAAATACAACACCGATACTGCAAAAATATGGATCTATAATGCCTGGTGGTTTGAGGCGATTCATTTGTTTTTCTTGATTAATTTTATTGGTAATATCAAACGATACCAACTATTAAAAAAAGAAAAATGGGCCACTTTACTACTCCATCTTGCTTTTATATTCATCATTTTAGGAGCTTTTGTCACTCGGTATATTAGTTATGAAGGTATGATGCCCATACGAGAAGGAGCAGCAGAAAATCAGTTTTATTCAGACAAAACATTCTTAACCGTTTTTGTGGATGGCGAATACAAAGGCGAAATGAAACGTAGGGTTTTTGAGAAAAAAGTTTTGCTTTCGCCTGTGACCAATAATGATTTTTCAATCTCAAATGAATTTGCCGATATTCCATTTGAAATTTGCTACGAAAACTTTATTATGGGAGCCAAAGAGATTGTAAAACCAGACTCTACAGGAATAGTTTATTTAAAACTAGTAGAAGCTGGACAAAATGGTCGAGAAGAACATTATCTAAAAAGTGGCGAAGTTCAAAACATTCATAATGTACTTTTTGCCTTAAACAAATTTACCAAAGGCGCAATTAACATCAATACCACAGGCAAAAGTTATACGATTCAAACCCCATTCGAGGGAAATTTTATGCGAATGGCTGACAAATTTCAAGGTCAAGTTAGTAAAGATGTTGAGCAACCCTTAATGATGCGTTCACTATACAGCATAGGAGAAAAACGCTTTGTTTTTCCAGAACCTGCGATAAAGGGCGTTATTGATTATGAATCTAAAAATGATTTTAAAGCTAAAACTCACGAAGATGCTTTGGTGTTAAAAGTCAAATCACAAGGACAAGAAAAAAGTGTTACTATTCTGGGCTCTAAAGGAAAAGTGGGCGATTCAAAAACCGTAAAAATAGGCGCGTTAGAATACACTTTTTTCTATGGTAGCAAAGCATATACTTTACCTTTTAAGATACAATTAAATGATTTTATCGCCACCAAATATCCTGGAACCGAAAAAAGTTATTCCTCGTTTGAAAGTCAGGTAACCGTTCAAGATTCTATTGAACCCTTTGATGCCAGAATATATATGAATCATGTTTTAGATTACCAACAATATCGTTTTTTTCAATCGTCTTTTGATCCAGACGAAAAAGGTACCGTTCTATCTGTAAACCATGATTTTTGGGGAACTTGCATTACTTATTCCGGCTATTTTATGTTGTTTTTTGCTATGATGGCTATCCTATTTACGAAACATTCTCGTTTTGCGGATTTAAAACGCAAATTAGACATTGTGAAAGCTAAAAAAGCCAAACTATTAGCGATACTTATTTTATTATTTAGCTTGAATGGTTTTGGGCAAAATCACGATGGGCATATTCATAAAACGGGGAAAAGTCACGAAAATACTAGTGTCTTTTCTAGACCCATTCCAACCGAAGCAGCACTAGATTTGGCTTTGAATAATAGCAAAGTAAACGAAGAACATGCAGCAAAATTTGGACGTTTAATCATTCAAGATGCTGGTGGAAGAATGAAACCCATTAATACATTCTCATCAGAATTGTTGCGAAAAGTGAGCCATTCCGATACTTTCAAAGGAATGAATTCAGACCAAGTATTTCTTTCGATGAGTCAAAATAATATACTTTGGCTGGATGTTCCTTTGATTTATATCAAATCTGGAAACGATAGTATTCGAAAAATTATTGGGATTGATTCAAAAGCTAAGTTTGCCCCTTTTATTGCTTTTTTTGATAACAAAGGCAACTATAAATTATCACCCTATTTAGACGAGGCTTTCAAATCTGCCAATCCTAATAATTTTGAAAAAGATTTTATTGAAACCGATAAGAAAGTCAACTTGATGGAATCGGCTCTGAGTGGACGAATATTAAAAATATTTCCTATTCCTAATGATGCCAATAGCAAATGGATTTCTTATTTAGAATTGAACGAAGCAGGATTAAAAGGTATGGATTCTATCTATACTAAATCTATTCTTCCTTTATATTTTGGCACTTTGAGTCATGCTGTGACATCAAAAAACTATAAAACATCTGATGAATTAGTAGAAAGCATCAATGGTTTTCAGAAAAAATTTGGCAGTAAAGTTATACCGAGCGATAAGAAAATCGATTTAGAAATTGCGTATAATAAATATGATGTTTTTCAAAAATTGCCTTACGCCTATTTATTAGCGGCTGTTTTCATGTTGTTATTTACGATAATCCAAATATTTAAGGAGCGTAAATCACTTACTTTTTTGGTCAACACATTTCATATAATTATTGGATTGCTTTTTGGTTTACATACCTTGGGTTTGATAGCCCGTTGGTGTATTTCGGGTCATGCACCTTGGAGTAATGCCTATGAATCTATTATTTATGTGGCTTGGGCGACGATGTTTTTTGGCCTGGCATTTGATAAAAAATCAAAACTAACTGTAGCTTCATCCGCTTTTGTAACAGCTATGATTTTGGCTGCGGCTTATGCCAATTGGATTGATCCCGAAATTGCCAATCTACAACCCGTGCTGAATTCGTATTGGTTAATGATTCACGTGGCGGTTATCGTGGCAAGTTATGGACCCTTTGCACTCGGAATGATTTTAGGATTTGTTTCGCTGGTTTTAATCTTTTTTACCAACGAAAAGAACAAAACCAAAATGGATTTGAACATTCAAGAAATTACCTATATCAACGAAATGGCATTGACTATTGGTTTAATTATGCTGACCATTGGGAACTTTCTTGGCGGACAATGGGCGAACGAAAGTTGGGGTCGCTACTGGGGTTGGGATCCAAAAGAAACTTGGGCTTTAATCAGTATTATGGTCTATGCTTTTGTGATTCACGCCCGGTTTGTACCTGCTTTAAGAGGAAAATGGGTTTTTAACCTGATGAGTATGTTTGCTTTTGTGTCAATTTTATTTACTTATTACGGAGTGAATTTTCATTTGGTAGGCTTGCATTCGTATGCCAGTGGAGAGGCAAAATCATTGAGTTGGATTTATTATTCGTTGGGAACGATTGCTTTTATTGGGGCAATCACGTATCCAAATTATCGAAAGTATTACAAGAAATAAATTTCCTTTAAAAGAAAGCTTCCAGCCTTTTGAAGGCTGGAAGCTTTAATTTAAAAAAATGGTTCTACTGGATTTTGTGTGAACATTTTTTTTAAACCATTAAGATTCATTAAGAAATTAAAATCTTAATGGTTGAAAGGTTGGAAATACTTTTTATTTAACTATTGGTCTTTATTAAGATAGTTTGAGCACTCCAAATCTTAATTTTCTTAATGAACTTAATGGTCAAAATGTTCTTATTCTAACACAAATACCTGTAAAGAACCTAAAAAATAATTTACACTTTCCCTAAAGTATACAATTGTTCCATTGTAGGCGATTTACTTCCGCCAGCTGGTTCTAAAGTAATCCCAAAAGCTTCGGCATCTCCAGTTTTTTCGACAGCAAATATTTTTCCGTTGTTACTGCTAAATTCTGTCAATAAACCTATACTTGTTGGGGTAAGCTGTGGTTGTAGTTTTAAGGACCATATTTGATACACCATTCCTTCGGGTGGTTCAGGTAATCCCGTTGCATCCACATAAACAACTTCGGTTTCTTTGTTCCAATATATTTTCGCAAAAGAGGTAGGAGAAACGGCTTGACCACCAAGATTTACCACTGTGTTTTTTGTGTCACGAATTACAGTCAAAGCGGTTAATGTTTCCTTGTTTTTGAGTTGTAAATCGATAACTGTTTCCTGCAGGTTGGATTTTTCTTTTTCGACTATGGCTACACTGTTTTTAGTTTCTGATAATTGGGTGTATTGATACCCAGCACCAATCATAACAAGTACAGCTGCTGCCCAACCCATATATTGAAAACCATTATTTTTAGGTTTCATTTTGATAACTTTAGGGTGTTTTAAACCAACTTCATACTTTATTTTTTCGAAAACATCCGAAGAAATAATAGGCGAAAAGCTACTCGAAAGACTAATAACACTAAGCTCAATAGCAATAATTTCATCTTTTACTGCACTATCTGTCTTAGACAGTTCGGCAATTTGATTGGTTTCACTTTCATTTAAAGTTCCATAAACATAAAGTTCTAAATCTCCTGAGTTTAATAGTTCTGTTGTACTCATACTACTTTTAAATAGGTTCTTAAATCATTGATACACGTTCTGTTTTGTGTTTTGACAGTTCCCAATGGAATTTCTAGTTCGTCCGAAGCTTCTTGTTGCGTAAACCCTTGAAAAAATAATAATTCTATTAGTTGAATACACTTTGGCTTTAACTTATCTACAAATTCTCGAATACCTATAGTGTCGATCCTATTGATAAGTTTGTTACTGTCGTCCAATAGATGTACGAAATTATCGGACGATAGGTTTTTTTGGCTGTTATTATAGCCTTTGGAACGCAGTTTATCAATTGCTGTGTTACGAGCAATATTTAAAATCCAAGTGTAAAATCTTCCTTTACTCTCGGAATACCCATCAATGCTTTTCCAAATTTTCACAAACACTTCTTGCAAAGTATCTTCGGCGTCTTCTGTTTCTTTTAAAAGATTAGATATCACCGAAAATAGGCTTTTTGAATACATATCATACATGATAGTAAACGCTCGTTCATCCTTTTTGAGGATTAACGGAATTAATTCTTCCTGTGTCATTGTTTTTTGTTTTTGTTGTTATAGTTATATACGTATGTATTCAATTTTTGGTTTTTATAAAGGTAATTTATTTTATTTCAATTTAATGATAAAATAATTATTTTATAAACACCTAAAAATCAATAATTTAAAAAATATTTTAAATTATTTTCATTTATTTTAAATCCATAAGCAATCCATTCTCGTAAATCCACTTATAAACTTTTAAAACTTAATTAAAATGAAAAAAATGAAAATTGTTTTAGGTCTATCGCTGGTGGCGGTTTCAGGTCTAGTATTTATGGCAGCGGATCACGCAGATGCTCCAGCTGTAACGGGTAATGCTAATGACATTACAGATGTATATGCTTTTCAAGGGCAAGATACAAACAACATGGTATTTGTAATAAATACCCAAGGATTATTAACGCCTGGTGCAACAGCAGGTGCAACGTTTAGCGAAAATGTACTACAAGAAATTAACATTGACACAAATGGTGATAATGTAGAGGACTTGGTAATTCAAGCTATTAGAAAAAATGATAAGATGTATTTCTTTGGTCCAGTTGCTCCTGGAACAACAGGAGTTACAAGCACTATCAAAACTACTGCAACCGCTGGAAGTGTTGCTATTTCTACGTACGGAAATACTCCAATAATTGCCTCACAAAACGGCATGAAGTTTTTTGCAGGCCCAAGAGATGATCCATTCTTTTTTGATTTAGGTCAATTTAAATCTATTCTTGGAGGAACAGCATCAGGCTTTAACAATCCTGGAACTGACACATTTGCTGGTACAAACGTAATGTCAACTATTATTGAAGTTCCAAAATCATTATTAGGTTCTTCAACTACTATCAATGTTTGGGCTGAAACGAAACAAAAACAATAATTAAATTTTAAATCTTTAAAATCATGAGAACAAATAAATTTAGAATATTGGTATTGTCTCTCTTCAGTGTTTCCACATTTTTCGTAGGCTGCAGTAATGACGAAAGTACAACTAATGAAACGAGTGCTTTGAGTGCAAGTAAATTTGGAGTTAATTTTTCTGGAACATTTGTCCAAAAAGATCAAATGGCTAGACCCGCAATAAATACTGTTTTTATTGCATCAGGAGCGCCAAAAGATGCTTTTAATGAATCAATTCCATCAGATATGGGAACTGCTTATCAAGGTGTTTTTCAGTCACGATTATTGGCTTTAAATCCTGGTTATACAACTAATGCATTAGGATTAACGGCTTCGCAATTTACAGGTGTGTTAGCAACAGATGTATTGAATGTCAGTAAAACTGCACCAACCACATTCTTTGATGGTACAAATGTACTTACAGGTCGTGCGCTCGCAGATGATGTAATTGATGTTGAATTGTTATTGATTTTTGGCGGACCAACAGGTGCTTCAAATGCCGCATTAACTTCGGATCATGTCAATTCAAATGATAAAGCGTTTATGACTTCATTTCCTTATTTGGCTTCGGCTTGGTAAAAAAAAGTAATCAGAGCGTGGGTATGCTGCGCTCTGATTTAAAATAATCCAATTTAATTAATAACGCAACTATAAGTTTGCAAAGTGATCCTACTTCTTTGAAAATAATCAAATAAATGGATTACTTATAACAACAAAATAATATGAAAACAAATAAAATTATAACTATGACTCTTGTTTTTACAGCGGCACTATTGGTAAGCTGTGATAATAATGATGATGACACATCCGTAGATTTTTCGGGTAGTTATGTACAACAAGATCAAATGGCTAGACCAGCAATAAACACTGTTTTTGTTGCTTCAGGTGCGCCAAAAGATGCTTTCAATGCAGCCATCCCATCAGCAATGGGAAGTGCTTATCAATCTATTTTTCAATCTAGATTGTTAGCTTTAAATTCAGGGTATACAATCAATGCATTAGGGCAAACTGCTGCACAACTTACAGGATTGTTAGCCACTGATGTTTTGAATGTTAAAAAAACAGGCAAAACCACTTTTTATGACGGACCAAATGTACTTACAGGTCGCGCACTTGCAGATGATGTAATTGATGTTGAATTACTATTGATTTTTGGTGGACCAGCAGGAACGTCAAATGCAGTATTAACTTCGGATAACGTAAATGCTAATGATAAAGCATTTGGAACTTCATTTCCTTACTTGGCAACTGCTTGGTAAATATTAATTCAGAGCGTGTTTTTACAATGCGCTCTGATTTTTTTTTAAAACAACAAAAACATGAAAACACTATCAACACTATTATTTGCAGCTTTACTATTGATAAGTTGCGGTAAAAAATCAGACAAGATTATTGTACAAAAAGACTACAATAAGTATTTAGAAATTAAAGATAATAAATCAAGAGATTTTGTTCAAAGTGAAATCGATTTTTGGCAAAAAAAATTTGATAAAGCACCCAATCAAATTAGTTATTTAAGCCTTTTAGCATCCAATTATTCTAAACTTTTTGAAAACACAGGTGATGTAAAATACTTGTACAAAGCGGAAGAATTATTAGTAAAATCAAATGAAGCATATAACTATACAGGTGTTGGAACTATTCGTTCTCTGGGCAGAAATTATATTTCGCAACATCGTTTTAAAGAAGCTTTAGTATTGGCAAACAAAGCTTTGGCAATTGGAGAAGGAATGAAAGAAACGCAGAAATTGCTTTTTGATGTCAACATGGAATTAGGAAATTATGCCGATGCCGAGAAAAATTTAAAATTTCTTACTGACAGCAGGGATTTTGATTATCTAATTCGTGTTTCAAAATGGAATGATCATTTAGGCGATTTGAAAACGGCTATCACTTTTATGGAAAAAGCCAAAGATGTTGCTGTTACTTACGATAATAAATCTTTAAAAATTTGGACATTTTCTAATCTAGGAGATTTAAACGGTCACGCCGGAAATATTAAAACTTCGTATGAGTACTATTTAAAAACATTAGAAATTGAACCCAACAACAGTTATGCGCTTAAAGGTATTGCTTGGATTGCATTTTCACATGAAAAAGATACCAAAGAAGCAACCAGAATCATTGACAACATTTCAAAAAGACATCACACTCCCGATTTTTATTTGCTAAAAGCTCAAATTGCTGAATATGAAAACAATCAAGCTCTAAAAGATGAAAATCTAACGGCCTATTTTAATAT
The DNA here is from genome assembly GCA_031383535.1 of Flavobacterium sp. Lineage (GTDB taxonomy): Bacteria > Bacteroidota > Bacteroidia > Flavobacteriales > Flavobacteriaceae > Flavobacterium. Next base: position 23,055 of record JANMZS010000049.1, on the reverse strand, counting down.
GCTAAAAACTATCAATTATGGTGCGATGTACAACAAATACAACACCTTAATTTATGCCGATGATAAAAACACAGCCGCAAAAGCACTTGAAATTGCCAAAATAGAAATTGAACATCGTCCAACTCCAGATTCTTATGATTTATTGGCTTGGTCGTATTATAATTTGGGTGATAGCAAAAAAGCATTGGAAATTGAACAAGAATTTGTAGTTGGCAAATCATTTGAACCAAAACTAAATTACCATGTAGCAACCATTTATAAAGCTAATAATATGACTGCTGAAATTGCTCCTATAAAAGAAGAACTACTGAAAAGCACATTTGAATTAGGACCTAATTTAGAGAAAAAAATTGCCAACTTATAATGAGAAATTTATATACACTATTGGCGTTACTTTTATTTGCTTTTGCTCAAAGTCAAATTCAAAAAGGAGTAGTGAAAGATGCTATTGGAAATCCTATCGAGAGTGCCTATATCATCAATACCAATTCGCAAAGTCATGCACATACTAATGAGTTTGGAGCTTTTAGTATTGATAAAACCAATAAAGGTGATGTGTTAAAAATTTCATCTTTAGGATTCAAAAAAACAAATTTCATCTTTGAGTCCACTGATTTTACGATTGTTTTAGAAGATAATGTTTATAGTCTGGATCAAGTTATTATACAACCAAAATTAAATGCAATGAATGTTATCACTAAAATTGATTTGCAAACCGCACCCGTAAATTCATCGCAAGAAATTTTACGAAAAGTACCTGGACTATTCATAGGGCAACACGCTGGTGGCGGAAAAGCAGAGCAACTATTTTTGCGTGGTTTTGATATTGATCACGGAACTGACATTGCCGTTTCTGTAGATGGAATGCCAGTAAATATGGTCTCTCATGCACACGGTCAAGGTTATGCCGATTTGCATTTTGTGATTCCAGAAACGATACAAAAAATTGATTTTGGGAAAGGAACTTATTATGCCAGCAAAGGCGATTTTGCTACAGCAGGTTACGTTTCTTTTATCACAAAAGAAAAAATTGACAACAATTATATCAGTGTCGAAGCGGGGCAATTCAACACTTTCAAAACTGTTGGTCTTTTTAATTTATTGGATAAACAGAAAAATCAAAACGCCTATTTTGCAACCGAATATATAATGACAAACGGTGCATTTGATTCGCCACAAAACTTTAAACGCATTAATTTATTTGGAAAATACACTGGTGTTTTAGCTGAGAATACCAAATTTTCGATAAACGTTTCTCATTTTACAAGCAAATGGGATGCGTCTGGACAAATTCCGCAACGATTAATTGATGCGGGTTTAATTTCAAGATTTGGAGCGGTAGATGATACCGAAGGCGGAAAAACATCGAGGTCAAATGTGAATATTACATTGGTTAAACCAATAAATGAATCTACTTTTTTGAAAGCAAATGCATTTTATTCCAATTATAATTTTGAGTTGTATTCGAATTTTACATTCTTCCTAGAAGACCCAATAAACGGAGATCAAATTCATCAAAAGGAGAGTCGAAATATTTTTGGTCTAAATACAGAATGGAATAAAAAAGCAACAAATGCTAATTTTCAATTGGGTTTTGGTTTGCGAAATGACGCTACACAAAATACGGAATTGTCACATACATTGCAGCGTTATACAACTTTAAACACATTGAAACTAGGAAATATAGATCAAACTAATATTTTTTCGTATGCGAATGCTGAATTCGATTTTGGAAAATTAAAAATAAATCCAGCCCTGCGATTTGATTATTTTAAGTTTGAATATCAAGATAAACTATCAGCAAATTACAAAACACAAACCGAAAATGAAGTGAAATTTTCACCCAAACTAAACTTCATTTTTACCCAAAATAACAATTTACAGTTTTATCTAAAATCAGGTTTTGGATTTCATTCTAACGACACCAGAGTAGTGGTTGCCAATGACGGAAAGGAAATTTTGCCAACGGCATTTGGAACAGATTTAGGAATAATAATCAAACCATTTCCAAAATTATTACTTAATGCAGCACTTTGGATTTTGAACCTACAAGAAGAACTAATTTATGTTGGCGATGCAGCAACCGTAGAAATTTCAGGAAGAACAAAACGTATGGGAGTTGATTTTGGGTTACGCTATCAACTGACAGATTATATCTTTTTTGATACCGATGTAAATTACACTTATGCCAGAAGTATTGATGCACCAAAAGGACAAGATTATGTTCCGTTGGCACCAGATTTGACAGCAACTGCCGGTTTAAACAGTAGTAAATATAAAGGGTTTTCGGGTGGTTTTCATTACCGATATTTAAAATCACGCCCCGCAAACGAAGACAATTCATTAATTACGAAAGGATATATGGTTTCAGATATAAACCTAAATTATGAGTATAAAAACACCACATTTGGCATTACAGCTGAAAACCTTTTTAATACACAATGGAATGAAACGCAATTTGCCACCGAATCAAGACTAAAAAATGAATCGCAAAGTGTCGAAGAAATTCATTTCACGCCAGGAATACCTTTGTTTTTGAAAGCAAAAATGACTTATCGATTTTAATTGGGTTTGTTTTGTTTGATGATAGATACATTATTTGATAGTTGTGTATTTATTGTTTTTGTTGTGAAGCCCAATGGTTTTATATCATTGGGTTTCTTTTTAAAATTGTAATAAAACTTTATGAATTGTTTTAGTCCTTTAAATAACAATTTAGCTAATTTTATAAAAAAATTAAATCAACATGAAAAACTTATTTATTCTTGCCTTTTGTACTCTCCTTTTTTGGAATTGTCAAGGACAAAACCAATCCAGCAAAACGAATCTAACTATGCCAATACAAACTATTTATCAATTTAAAGTAACCGATTTATCAGGAAAAATATTTGATTTTGCTACTTTGAAAGGAAAGAAAATCATGATTGTAAACACAGCTTCCAAATGTGGATTAACTCCTCAATACAAAGACTTAGAGACTCTTTACAAACAATACAAAGACAAAAGTTTTGTAATAGTAGGCTTCCCAGCCAATAATTTTGCATCTCAAGAACCCGGAAGCAACGAGGAAATTGCTACATTTTGTCAATTGAATTACGGAGTCACTTTCCCGATGATGGACAAGATTTCAGTCAAAGGAAAAGACATGCACGAAGTATATCAATTTCTTACCCAAAAAGCCAAAAATGGATTGCAAGATAGTACCGTAAGTTGGAATTTTCAGAAGTATCTCTTGAACGAAAAAGGAGAATTAGAAAAAGTGATTGAGCCGAAAACTTTGCCTACTGACAAAGAAATTATAGATTGGTTAAAGAAATAGTCTATCTATTTCTCTTTATAATTATCCACAGCTTTTCGAACACTTCCATATTTGGAAAGCAATTCTGAAGCATTTTCATAAGAAACTGGGATTTCTCCCATAATCATTTTTACGCCACGATCCACCAGTTTACTGTTGCTCAACTGCATGTCGACCATTTTATTACCTTTCACTTTCCCCAGTTGAATCATCGTGGCAGTCGAAATCATATTCAATACTAATTTCTGTGCTGTCCCAGCTTTCATACGGGAGCTTCCCGTGACAAATTCGGAACCGACAACCACATCTATGGCGAATTTTGCCGTTTTCGAAAGCGGACTTTCGGCATTGCAAGAAATACCACCAGTACTAATATTATTTTCATTACACGCTTTCAAACCTCCAATAACATAAGGCGTGGTGCCCGAAGCGGCAATGCCAACAACAACGTCATTCTCGCCGATGTTGTGTTCTTGCAAATCAATCCAAGCTTGGTTGGCATCGTCCTCGGCATTTTCTACCGCTCTCCGAATGGCTTTGTCGCCTCCTGCAATAATTCCGTTAACCAAATCGAAAGGAACGCCAAATGTTGGCGGACATTCCGAAGCATCAACAACGCCCAAACGCCCAGAAGTTCCTGCACCAATATAGAATAATCGTCCACCGAGTTTCATTTTAGCAACAATTTCAGCAACTAAATTTTCGATTTGAGACAAAGCTTTTTCTACGGCAAAAGGAACTGTTTTGTCTTCTTGATTGATATTGGATAGCAATTCTTGAACGGACATCTTTTCAAGATGTTCGTATTTTGAGGATTGTTCGGTAGTTTTTGCGAAGGTCATAATTAAATAAATTTCTTTTGTTCTTCTTCAATTATTTTTTTCAAATCGTTTTCGTTGGGTAAATTGATCAAATATTTAGAAACAAAAACGTGTTGAGGCAAATTCCCAGTGGCATATTTTACAAGATTTTCGTTTTTGCCTGCACACAAAATTAATCCAATTGGTGGATTATCACTTTCTTGTTTTTCATTTTCATTGTAATAATTCAGATACACATTCATCTGACCAGAATCAGCATGAGTGAATTCACCTAATTTCAAATCTATGATAATATTGCATTTCAAAATACGATGGTAAAAAACCAAATCTATAAAATAATGTGTATTGTCAAAAGTAATTCGTTTTTGTCGTGCCTCAAAACAAAACCCTTTGCCTAATTCTATCAAAAAGGATTGCAAATGATTGATAATGGCTTGTTCTAAATCGCTTTCGGAATAATCAGTTTCTTGTTTGAGTTCTAAAAACTCTAAAACATAAGGGTTTTTGAAAAAATCTTCTGCAAGAAGCGGCAACTGTTTCTTTTGATTTTCAATTACTTTTTCTTTGTCAAAACTCAAACCAGTTCGTTCATACAACATACTGTTTACCGCTCGTTGCAATTCCCGAACCGACCAGCTGTTATCTATACTTTGCCACTGATAAAAACTGCGTTTGGTTTCATTGTCTTGTTTTATCAATTCTACAATATGAGTAAAACTCAAATGATTAATCATTTTTTCAATATCCGAAATAGATTTTCCAGACACTGACTGGAAAATTACAATTTCATTATTTTTCACTTGATTTTCGTCTCCTATCAATTTTGCAGTCACTGACTGCAAAATTATATTTTGTTGAAAATCATCAAGATATAATTCAACAGTTAGTGACTGTTGAATTTCGGGATACATTTTATAAAACTTTGCAAACAGATATATATTCCGTTCAGAAATTCCTTTTATATGTTTGCATCTATTGGCAATTTCTTTGTATAAATTCTCTCCATAAACCGCTCTGTCTTTCCCTTTTTGTTCGTATTCTACAATGTAAAAACCAAAAAACCAGTTGCGCAACGTGAGTCCAATATTGACCTGTTTTTGGGCTTGTTGCCTAAAATAGGTTTGGGTTTCACTTATTATGGTTACTAAGTTTTGAATTTCTTTCATAATTACTTTTTTCTCAAACTTATAATTTTTTAAACTTCTAAAATACAATTTTAATGAATGTCAGTATTTATTTTTTCTAAATGTTCATATTTCGAGGATTGTTCGGTGGTTTTTGTGAAGATTATAATTAGATTTTATGACTGTCCGCTAAGCAGACTAATTGTTAAAAATAGCACACAGATGACACGGATTACTTCGCCAGTTCGACCTGTGGTCTCGAGTGAGCAGATTTTTGCTGATTATTAATTAATAATATCCGTTTTTCTGTTTAAATCCGTGTCATCCGTGTTCCAATTTTTATTTTGTTACAAGTTACGGATTGTCATAATTAGATTTTCATCAATTTAACTATTTTTACCACTTAACATTCTTATTGATAAAAGCAATCAAACTAGCTGCCATAGCTGCCTGCTCATTTACTTTTGGGTGACCAGGCGTATTTTTATAGGTAAAGAAATGAGTATATATGTTTTTGTCTTGAAGATTTGTAACCGCTTTTTTAATGTAATCGGGCCATTTCGAGCCTTCTTTTGTAGCATCCATACTGCCTAAAGCGCAAATAATAGAAGCGTTAGGGTATTTTGCTCGGATTGTTTTTACAAAGTTCTCATAGGATTTTATAATAAAATCTTCGTTGGGTTTTTGAGTTCCAAATCTATTTATAAATTCGGCATTTTTTGGCTGATTTAAAAGCCACGAATCATTTTGAAATAGGTTAATGACTACAATATCGGGAGTGTATTTTTTAAAATCCCATTTGGTTTTGTTATCATGCGGATCGGTCAAATCATAAATGTCCGGCATTATAGTAGGAAACCAACTGACCATAATTCCGATGCCACTATTGGCGATACACGAAAATTGAGCGTCAAAATGACGGGCTGTAATCGCACCATAAGTTAAATAATTATTTTCGAAATGCCCCGTTCTAGAGTCTTTTCCAGTGATATCTTCGTTGCCATAACCACAGGTAATGGAGTCACCATAAAATTCAATTTTTCTTTTTTTAGGTTTTGATTTTGGCAAAATTTCTGTCTTTGTATTGGTTTCAAAACCATAAAAAAAGGTTTGCCCTTTCCCCCACTCGGTACGTTTAAAAAGTTGGATTTTATGTTTTCCTCTGCTCAAACCCGAAGCCAAAATGTAGTTTCTCTTATTGGTATCGAGTTGAATTTTCGAAATTACTTTGTCATCTATAATCACGTTGTAATAATTAGACGTATCCGCATCTCTTAGAATAGCAGAAATTTCAGACCCTTTAAAATTCATGCTAATACTTGAGCCAGACCAATTAATACAAGCTGTACTGTCGCTAAAAGCAACTCTCCCTTCATACTGAATTTTAGGATTATTGAAAGTAATGAACTTTTTTTGAGCCGAAATTATTTCTGGTACTACAGTTAGTAGAGTAATTAATACTAGAATTTTTATTTTCATATACGTAAATTTTGATTTTTCAGTGGTCATACCTGTCTGCCGACAGGCAGGTATGGTATGCTTCGCCAGTTCGCTAACGCTCGGGTCGCCTTTTACTTTTTGGTGTTTGCTTACGCAAACTTGTTATTAGTGGCGATTTCATAAATTAAATTATTAATGTTTCAAATAAAATAAGCCAACACTATCCCCAAAATAATCATCGAAACTTTGGCGATATTAAATTTATGCCCTTCACTACTTTCAAAAATAATGGTAGACGAAATATGGAATAATATCCCAATAACAACAGCGGTAATTTCAGTGTAATAATCATTCAATACGGGCAAATAATCTGATAAAATGGTACCTAGCGGAGTCATAACAGCAAAAGTAACCATAAAAGCAAAAATCGCTTTTTTGTTTAGACTAGAATTTATAAAAAAAGTGGTCAAAATAATAGCAATAGGCAAATGGTGAATGGCAATTCCTAATGCTAAATTATCGTGATGACTCACTGGAAATCCCTCTAAAAAAGCATGAATACAAAGACTGATAAAAAGCAACCAAGGGATATGCGACATTTTTTCGTGACCATGAACATGCCCGTGCTCGGCTCCTTGAGAAAAAAACTCTAATATGATTTGAAATAAAATGCCCAACATAATAAATAGTCCGATGCTGGGATTATCATTTTTATAAACGTCTGGCAAAAGATGCATTACGGTTAATGACAACAAAAAAGCTCCACTAAAAGCTAATAATAATTTAAGATTTGTTTTGCTTTTTGGTTTTAAAAACAAAGCAATTACATACCCAATAAGAACCGAAAATAATGGTAATAAGTAATTCATTATTTAAAAATCATAATTAGTCTTTCACTATCTGTTTTATGGAATTTTTTCAACTTATAATCCCCAAAAATGTCCAAAAGATAAATTTCAGCTTCTTCCATTAATTCTTCGAAATCCTTCAAAGTCAAAGCCTTAACTTTTTCGGTAAAATGGAATTTTTGACCTTGATCTTCAAAGTCAATTTCTTTATAAATATGACCATCAATCACAAAACGCTTAATATGAAAATCAATATTTTGAACGGTTTTGACTTCTTCAGGCACTAAATTAGCAATGACTTGATTCACGTTCATAAAATCAATTACCGCAAAACCATATTCTGTTAGGCTTTCCTTCATGGCTTTCAAAGTGGTTAAATTGTCTTCGTCATTTTCAAAATAGCCAAAACTAGTAAACAAATTAAATATCGCATCAAATTTATCTTCAAAAGTCTCTCGCATATCATGAACTTGAAAATGCAAGCTGTCGTTTTCATTTTTATTGGCTTCGGCAATACTGTTTTCAGACAAATCGGCTCCCACCACTTCGTAACCCAACTGGTTCAAATAAATGGCGTGACGCCCTTTGCCACAAGCTAAATCTAATACTTTTGCTTTCTCAGGAAGATTGAGATAATGGGTCAAATTATCCATGAAAATCTGCGCTTCTCGATAATTTCTTTCTTTGTATAAAATGTGATAATAAGGTGTGTCAAACCAAGAGGCGAACCAGTTATGGGTTTTGGAATTTGGATCTTGGGAATTGGAATTTATAAAATCTGCCATTTATTCTTTTCTACTAATTCAAGTCTGCAAATTTAGTGTATTTTTGCCCATATTAATTTTCAATTTCTTTGGAATTTGGAATTTTATTATTGGTTTTTAATATGTCTATGGAAAATAATTTTAGAATGATTGCCAAAACCTTTTTTGGTTTTGAAGAAATACTGGCAAATGAATTGAAAATGTTAGGCGCACAAGACGTCGAGCAAGGCGTTAGAATGGTTAGTTTTAAAGGTGACAAAGGATTTATGTACAAAGCAAACCTGTCTTTGAGAACGGCACTTAAAATCTTAAAACCCATTTATTTCTTCAAAGCTAGAAACGAACAAGATTTATACAAAGGAATTAGTGGCGTAAACTGGTCTAAATTACTCAATGCCAACCAAACTTTTGTCATTGATGCTACGGTACATTCCGACTATTTTAACCACTCCGAATTTGTTTCTCAAAAATGTAAGGATGCTATTGTAGATCAGTTCAGAGAACGAACAGGTCAACGTCCGAGTATCGAAAAAGTTCATCCTGATTTGAGAATCAATATCCATATTGACAAAGACCAAGTTTCGGTTGCCTTAGATACTTCTGGAAATTCTTTGCACCAACGTGGCTATAGAACGGCAACGAATATTGCCCCAATCAACGAAGTTTTAGCAGCAGGAATTCTGTTGATTTCGGGTTGGGACGGTCAAACTCATTTTCTAGACCCTATGTGTGGCTCAGGAACTTTCTTGGCAGAAGCGGCGATGATTGCTTGTAATATTCCTGCCAATATTAACCGTAAGGAATTTGCTTTCGAAAAATGGAATGATTGGGACAACGAGTTATTTGACTCAATTATGGATTCGTTGATGAAAAAAGTACGAGAATTTCATTATACCATCAAAGGCTATGACAAAGCCCCATCGGCAGTACAAAAAGCCAAAGACAATATCAAAAATGCCAATTTAGATGACTACATCACCGTCGAAGAACGTAACTTTTTTGATACCGAAAAAAATTCCGAAGGCAAATTACATATCGTTTTCAATCCGCCCTATGATGAGCGATTGGATATTCACATGGAAGAATTCTATAAGAATATTGGCGATACTTTGAAAAAAAATTATCCAGGGACAAACGCTTGGTTTATTACTGGAAATCTCGAAGCCTTAAAATTTGTGGGACTGAAACCGTCTCGAAAAATCAAACTTTTTAATGCGAGTATCGAAGCTCGTTTGGTAAAATATGAAATGTATGAGGGAAGTAAACGGACGAAGTTTGCTTCGCCAGTTCGCCTTGAAGGCTCGGGTCAAAGCCCCCTAACCCCCGAAAAGGGAATGTAATTTGTTTTACAAAAAAGAAAGTAGCATTGAAATTGTTAAAATTATTTAAAACCTATTTCCCTAATAGGATTTCCCCCTTCGGGGGTTAGGGGGCTAATATGACAAAAAAACAAACCAAAGCATTCTTCTACCAGCTAGCTTCTTTTGCAGTTTTATTTATACCACTTCGATTATTATTGGGTGCTTTTACACCTATAACTGGCTATTGGATTTCTATAGTAGCTTTAATAATAGCAACCGTTTTTGCCCCGAAATTTCAGGCTGTAAAAACGAAAGATGGCGAAAAATTGTTTATGAAAATTGTGTTTGTAAAGGGAGTGAAAGAGCTATCCTAAATTATTTCTTCGGGATTTCTTTCTTCTTATAAATAGGAATAAAATAAGAAACCGTATAGTTGAACCCTACTCCAAAATCACCATCATAAGTTCTGTTAAAACCCGGAATATAGAGGTTGTCAAAACCAGTGGGTTTAGTATTGGAAACTAAGCGATTCAGTCGAAGACTGAATCCTAAATAGACGTTATTAATGACTTTTGCTTTTATACCCGCTACTACTTCAATCCAACTAGCGGATAAGCCATTAAATTTCTCACCAGATACTAGTACGGGAACTTCGCCAAAATAAGGATTAGCATTGTATATTTTATAGGTATTTAATTGTTGACTAAAAGTACTTACCCCATAACGTAAACCTATTGAAATGATATTTTCCATATTCAACCAGTTTTTATACCCATTATAGTCAAAACCTACTTTTATATAAGACCCTTTTGTGGTGAAATTTAAACGGGTATCATCGGTAGTTTTATTTTCGTTTCCGATTTCTGCCGCTAAATAATGCTTTTTGGTTAGGCGATAATCACCCACAAATTCAATTCCTTTATAATCGCTCTCATACAAAGAACGAGTTAGTTTGAATAAATCGATTCCCAAACGCAGTCCGTAACGGTTTACTTTTTGGGGAATACTATCTGTTTTTTTTGTTGGCACTTCCTGAGCTTGAACCAAAAACAAGGACAGTAGCAATAGTAGACTAAAAATATATTTTAACATGTGTCTTTTTTTCGTTTTCAATAGCACTCGAATTCAATACAATTTGCTTTATCCAAAGCCCATCAGTAACTGTTGCATCAGTATGCGTATAGGGATTTGTTGCGTTTAAAGTAAAAATGGTTTTAAAACCACAAGCCCGAGAAACATACAAATTTTCGTGGGTGTAGTCAAACTTTATAACATCTTCATTATCAAATGGGGTTCCTGAATTTAAAACAAAACGATAACTAGTGGTGTTTTCGGTAGTTTTTAGGGGAATCGAAATGGTGTTTGCATTACTGTTTTGTAGCAAAGCTTCCGTCATTCCTTCGCCAATTACCGAAAGATTAGAAACGTTTTTTAATACCGATGGATTGTTTATATCATAAAATTCAATGACCAATCTTGGGGTCGTGGAGGTTGCAGCATCACAAATATCGTCCTTTTCACAGCTGGAAGAAGTGATTATTAGAAGTAGTAAAAGCGAAAGTGTTTTTTTCATAAATTTTAAATATCAATGACAATTTCAACAGCAAAAATCAGATTCAACCTGCTCCCGAAACATCGGGACTGTTTCCTGTAACCTGCTCCCGATAGCTATCGGGACTAAAACTATCTTAATTCCAAAAGCACCACATTTTCGACATGGTGGGTTTGCGGAAACATATCTACTGGACGAACACGAGTAACTTTATATTTCTCGTCTATCAAGGCCAAATCTCGGGCTTGTGTAGCCGAATTGCAACTCACATAGACAATTTTTGCTGGTTCAATTTTCAGAATTTGTTCAATCACGTCTTTGTGCATTCCGTCTCGTGGCGGATCGGTAATAATCACATCCGGTTTGCCATGTTGCGCGATAAAACTTTCGTTAAAAATCACTTTCATATCGCCTACATAAAACTCACAATTTGTAATTTCGTTGCGAACAGCATTGGCTTTGGCATCAATAATGGCTTCGGGAACACTTTCTACACCAATGACTTTCTTAGCGTTTTTCGATACAAACTGCGCTATCGTTCCTGTTCCTGTGTATAAATCATATACAATTTCGCTACCACTAAGTCCAGCAAATTCACGTGTAATTTTATACAATTCATAAGCTTGATCGGAGTTGGTTTGGTAAAAAGATTTAGCATTAATGCTGAATTTTAACCCCTCCATCGATTCTAAAATATAATCTCTTCCTTTATACAATTGTATGTTTTGATCATAAATAGTATCGTTTGCTTTGTTATTCACTACATATTGAAGGGAGGTGATTTGAGGAAATTTCTCGTAAATATGATCTAAAAGTAATTGGCTGTTGGCTGTGTCATTTTCGAAAAACTGAATCAAAACCATGATTTCTCCAGTCGAAGCAGTACGCATCATTAGCGTTCTAAGCAAGCCTTCGTGATTTCTAGGATTGAAAAAAGTCAAATTATTTTCGTTTGCAAAAGCTCGAATTTCGTTGCGAATGACATTCGAGGGATCTTCCTGTAAATGACATTTATTGATATCCAAAATCTTATCCCACATTTTTGGTATGTGAAAACCCAGTACATTTCTGTTGGCTAAATCTTCATCACTACCTATTTCTTTTTCGGTCAACCATCGACTGCTCGAAAACGAAAATTCCATTTTGTTTCTATAAAAAAATTGTTTTTCCGAACCTAAAATGGGTTCAAATTCGGGAAGTTCAATTTTTCCGATGCGCAGTAAATGGTTGTACACTTCGTTTTGTTTGTAAAATAACTGCTGGCTGTAGTTCATATTCTGCCATTTACAACCACCGCAAACGCCAAAATGCTCACAAATAGGCTCAACTCGGTGCTCAGAATATTCATGAAATTTGACGGCTTTGCCTTCATAATAGGCTTTGCGCTTCTTGAAAGTTTGTACATCTACCACATCTCCCGGCACCACATTGGGGATAAATATTACTTTACCATCTGGAGCCTTTGCTACCGAAACGCCTTTTGCACCTGCATCAAGGACTTTTATGTGATCAAAAACAATCTTGTCTGTATTTTTCTTTGCCATGAGGCAAAAATAAGGGATTGAATGGTTTTACAAATTCAAATTGACAACTATTTTTGAAAAGAAAGAAAATTAACGTCTGATAATTATTTTTTTAGTATGAACTCCATTCTCGGAATTGATTTTAATAGTATACATTCCGACGGATAAATTTTGAACATTAATAGTAAACTCGTTAGTTGTCAAAGGGTTTCTATAGGTTTTTACATTTTTACCATCCAATGAATAAATTGAAACTACTTTGATGTTGCTCATAGATTGAATCACAATAATTTCGGAAGTTGGATTTGGATATACTAAAATTTCATCCTTAATTTCAATAGTTGGAGTTCCTAACAATTTTTCAGAATAGCAACTTGGTTGAACTGTGTTAGTAGCTTTAATTAAATTAGAAACTTTAGCGTTAACATATCCTGAATTAGTGGTGTGGTTATAAAATGTCAAGTCTAGAGCGGTATTATTCACTCCAAACCAATCTTGTAAAATCGTACTAAAAACGCGTCTGTAATCGTGCTGTACCGTTTGCACTTGATAATTATTACCCGAAACAGCCTCGCTTAAATTGATATTGGTTCCTGAAATACCCGCAGAAATAGAAGATCCAAAAACAAACATAGGTGCTATTTCACCGTGATCGGTTCCTAGGTTTCCGTTTTCGGCAGCTTTTCTTCCAAATTCTGAAAACGTAACTGCCACCACATCGTCACCTAAATTTTGACTATTAATATCGGTTATAAAAGCATTTATTGCTTCTGAAATTTGTGTCATCAAATCGGCATGGGTTCCCAAATGAGTCGTTGTATTGGCTGCTACTTGTAAATCATGCGTGTCAAATCCACTAATTTTAACTAAATACACCTTAGTTTGCAATCCTCCTGATATAAATTTAGCTACTGTTTTTAGTTGGTTTGCTAAACTTGTATTGGGATAAGTTGAGTTATTAGTACCCGAATTAAAAGCATTTGAGATGGATTGAGAATACGTATTAGAGGAAGTGTCATTGTCTAAAATAAATTTCAATAAATTACCATATTCTGAATCAGGTATGTTTGTAGGTGCTGCCCCTCCTAACCCATTAATTACAGAATAAAAGCCAGAAGGATCTTGACCATTAATATTCATTGACATTCCATGTTCGACTTCTCCATGAAACCCTAAGGAATTATCGCTACTCCCTAGTTGAATCCCTAATGGAAAATTAGCATTCAGGTAATTTGCATAATAATTTTCTAAGAATCTCCCCATCCAACCACTATCCGAAAAATTATTGGCTGGTGTCCCATCTCCACCTGTAAGCCATAAATCGGTAGATTTAAAATGAGATTTATCTTGAATTGGATAGCCTACTCCTTGAACGATTCGCATTAATCCTCTATCATAAAGGCTTTTAAATCCAACTAATGAAGGATGCAATCCAACCTGATTTGCTACACTTAGCGTAGTATCTAAATTAATAACACCATTTGCTCCTGTATCACTTAATTTAATATTAGGACGCAAAGCTGCATATTTGTCATATTGATTTATAGGTACTACGGTATTCAAACCATCATTTGCTCCTGAAAGTTGTATCAATACAATTTTTTTTGCACTTACATCAGGGCAAGCATCCATCCCAGCGGATTTGAATAATGCAAAAACATCTGTTGGCAAAAGACTTAACGCACTTGCCGTTGATGTTAATTTTATAAAATTTCTTCTTTTCATATGTAAAATTTTATTGTTTTTAAAAGGTCATATGGTATCGCCTTTTTAATCATTGGTGTTTGTTTTCAACAAACTCATTATTAGTGGCGATTTCATGTTTTCTTATTTTGAATGAAAATGATTTACTCGTGAAAATGGATTAAAAAATTTGAGATTCTGGTGCACTAGAAATTTTTGTTACTAATAGTTTTAGCCTAGGTTCAACTACTGAATTTTTACCATCTGTTAAATAAGCACTCCAAGCAGTTGTCCAGTAATAAGTTGCTAAACCTTGCAATAAAAAAGAATTCATAAAATAATTTACCCTATCCGAATCAGGAACTTGAGCAAACAAAGCATTGCAAAGTTCTAAGGTAAGAATATAAGGATCTAGTGCATCCGAAATCAAACCGCCGTTTTTAATCACATCGGAAATATTAATTTTTGCCCTAATATTTGCGTTCCCTCTAATTCTATTAAAACCATCTAATAGCGATTCTCCTAATCGATATTTTGCTATTAAAGTGGAAGATGAAATCCAAGTCTTATCAAAATCAGGAGCTTGATAATAAGCAGGATGACCCGCCACATTATCAGGGTCAAATAAAATCATGTTGGCACCTGTTAAAAAAGTATCATGAACAAAACTGTTCCAAAAATTGATATAATATTCATAGGGATTATCTACGGGACTCGGAATTGAAGCTTTTAAGTAGGTTACCAATTCGGAAATTTGTTGAATAGGAGATTTAATGATGCCGCCAATAGTTTCATCGCCAGCATTCGAATCATCGGTATCATAAAAATGCTCACTGGCGAGTAGCCTTCTGAGTACAGGTAAAATGTTATAGCCATTAGTATATAAATCTAATGCTAATGGAGTGATAATATCGGTTTCAACTTCGGGAGTAATAGTTCCTTTGACAAAATAAACATACATTTTTCGGCAAATATTTTTGGCAGTTGCTTGTTGATTAAATACCATGTCAACAAAAGCATTTAATTCGGTATCCATACCGTTTGAATTTGTACCCGATGCAATAGATGTATTTCCAAATGCAGCACTGAAAACTTTCGGGCTAGTGCTGTCATGTGTTGAAAAAACATTGTATCCTTTGGGGATTCCAGTTGTGGAGTCAATAACCGTTCTATCTCCTTTGGTTTTAAAACCAGTCAATATCCTTGCGGCTTGTACTACATCTGTTTCGGTGTAATTGGTGTAATTTCCAGCTGCTATTTGAGGCCCTTTTCCAATGGTAAATAATTCTAAAAACTCCCGAGCATAATTCTCATTTGGAGCCGATTTGGTATTGGATGTATTGTTCAAATAGATAAGCATCGCATTATCAAGAGTCATTTTTTTTGCCAACTCTTTGTAATTGCCATTTGTTGAATAAAATAATAACAATCGGATATGATCATAAAAATAAGTAGACGCTCCACAAAGGCTTTTTTCTACAGTAAATCTAGTAGAAAGAAAATGGCAAATTTTATATTTTAAGGTTGGGCTATTAATAGCATTATACCACCACCAACCCGCTATAATAGATCGTTTTCTTGTTTGTCCTAAAAATACTGCAGGAAGAGTAGTTGAAGAAGGAACTTCTGTCCAAAAACCGTCTGGCGAAGTGGTTGGCTGTGGATCATAAGGTAATATCAATTTCAAACTCTCATCAACAAACAACAAATCAAGTGCCGCTGAGGGAGTTAGAATTGAAAATTGATCGATGGTCGTTTTCGAATAAACAAAACTTGATCTTCGTAGTAAGTGCTTAGCAAAAACAGTTCCTAGCACTGCCGTTTTTGGGTTTAATGAAGCCATAATTTTTATTTTGGTAGTAAATAAGACCACCAAAGTACAAAAAAGTTTAAACCGTTTAACGTACTATTTTTATTTACTTATGTTTCGTCTAAAAAATAAGAATTACTCCATTGAGTGTAATTCAAATGGAATTATTTTTTGGCTTTACTAAAATTTTAATGGTAAAATAAAAGTTGATTTGTTTTGTCAATTCCAAATTAATCAAACAAATCAGAAGACAAATAGCGATCGCCTCGATCACAAATAATGGCAACAATCACTCCCGATTCTATTTGTTCTGCCAATTTTAATGCCACTGCTACTGAACCACCACTACTCATTCCTGCAAAAATGCCTTCTTCTTTAGCAAGTCTTTTAGTCATATCACGAGCTTCTTGTTCGCTTACTTCAATGATAGTATCCACTTTTGAGGCATCAAATATTTTAGGTAAATATTCTTGAGGCCATTTTCTGATACCTGGTATTTGAGAACCATCACTGGGTTGCGCCCCCACAATTTGAATGGCAGGATTTTTCTCTTTTAAGTAGGTTGAAGTCCCTATAATAGTTCCTGTAGTTCCCATTGCCGAAACAAAATGAGTAACGGTTCCTTCGGTATCATTCCATACCTCTGGACCTGTTGTTTTATAGTGTGCTTTCCAGTTATCCTCATTCGCAAATTGATTGAGCATGATATAACCGCCTTGTTCCACTTTTTTATCTACATAATCTCTAGAACCTATTATTCCTAAACTCGCTGGGGTCAAAATCACTTTAGCTCCATAAGCCAGCATGGTTTGTGTACGCTCTTTGGTAGAATCTTCGGGTAAAACCAACTCAATTTCAATCCCAAATAATTGAGCAATCATGGCTAGTGCAATTCCGGTATTTCCGCTGGTGGCTTCTATGAGTTTATCTCCTTTTTTGATATCGCCTCTTTCTAATGCTGAGGCAATCATATTATAAGCAGCACGGTCTTTTACACTTCCGCCTGGATTATTCCCTTCTAGTTTCAATAAAAGTTTAACGTTTTTATTTTTTACCAGATTTACACTTTCCACTAGGGGTGTATTCCCAATTAGGTCTACTAGTTTATGAAACTCCATATTATTTTAACTCTTTTATTTTTACTTCGGTAATAGTGGTATTGGTCACCAAAGATTTTTCGGGAATAGATTTGGTTATCCATGTATTTCCTCCAATAACACTATCTTTTCCAATAGTAGTATCTCCTCCTAAAATGGTGGCATTGGCATAAATACATACGTTTTTCTCTACTGTGGGATGGCGTTTTGAATTTTTCATATCTTTGCTTACACTCAAAGCACCTAATGTAACTCCTTGGTATAATTTTACATGTTTTTCAATAACCGTAGTTTCCCCAATTACAATTCCGGTAGCATGATCAATAAAAAAAGGAGATGCAATTTGGGCTCCTGCATGAATGTCGGTTCCTGTGATTTGATGTGCATACTCACTCATCAATCTCGAAAAAAGCATCATATCTAACAAATACAACTCATGGCTTAATCTGTAAATGGCGATGGCATAAAACCCAGGATACCCTAAATACACCTCATCAATACTATTCGAAGCTGGATCATTTTCTAAAATATATTCAGCATCAAGATTCAATTTTTCGAGTACCGAAGGCAATTTTTCAAGAAACTGATTCCAGAGTTTGTCACATAATCTTTCTGGTTTTTTACACGCTATTTTAGAAATTTCTTTGAATACTATTTCAAGTTCTTCAATACTCTGACTTAACGAAGCATTGGAATCGAACAAAGTATAAAAAAGTTTTTCTGTAAAGTCTTCTACTTTAGTCTTTATACCATAATTGATGGATAAATGGCTTTTTAAAGCAGTTATATTTTGAATGATTAGATTTTTTGTCACTGTTTTAGATTTGAAATGTTAATTGACAATCGTAAAAATAAGATGTTTTTTTTAGAAAATGAGGAAATATATTCGACAAATCATTTGATAGTGATGCTTGTAATAATTTTGATTAAAATTAAGAGTAAGTTATTAAAAATAAAAAGGTTATAATTTTAGCGCAAATTTGCTAAACTTATAACCTTTTTAAACCTATAACTCTTTTATTTAATAAACAAAAATTGGTCTTTCGCTCATCATTTCGTTGACTTCATTGGCTACAGCTTCGATAACCGTTTCATTGGTATGATCGACTAAAACTCTATCAATCAGCGCAACAATAGTTTCCATATCTTCTTCAACCAGACCACGAGTAGTAATAGCGGCAGTTCCCACACGAATACCCGAAGTGACAAATGGTGATTTATCATCAAAAGGAACCATATTCTTATTTACGGTAATTTCTGCTCTAACAAGCGCATTTTCAGCATCTTTTCCTGAAATATTTTTGTTTCTCAAATCAATCAACATCATGTGGTTGTCTGTTCCGCCAGAAATAATCTGGTAACCTCTTTTTACAAAAGCATCCGCCATCGCATTGGCATTTTTTTGCAATTGCATCGCATACGTAAAGAACTCATCTTGCAATGCTTCGCCAAAGGCAACTGCTTTAGCGGCAATAATATGCATTAATGGCCCACCTTGATTTCCTGGAAAAACAGCTAAGTCTAACAAAGATGACATCATTCTAATTTCTCCTTTTGGTGTTGTTAATCCCATTTTGTTTTCGAAATCTTGACCCATCAAAATTAAACCACCACGAGGACCACGCAAAGTTTTGTGGGTTGTAGTCGTAACAATATGACAATGTGGAATAGGATCATTCATCAGCCCCTTAGCGATAAGCCCAGCAGGATGTGAAATATCGGCTAATAAAATAGCGTCAACACTATCAGCTATTGCTCTAAAACGCTCAAAATCCATATCACGAGAATAAGCCGAAGCACCTGCAATAATTAATTTTGGTTGTTCTTTAGTGGCTATTTCTTGAATTTTATCGTAATCTAATCTTCCAGTTTCTTTATCAACTCCGTAAAATGATGGAGAATACAATCTTCCTGAAAAATTCACTGGCGAACCGTGAGTTAAGTGACCACCGTGAGCCAAATCAAAACCTAAAATTTTATCACCTGGTTTAATACAAGCGTGAAAAACGGCAGTGTTTGCTTGTGAACCAGAGTGAGGTTGCACATTTGCATACACAGCTCCAAATAATTCTTTAGCTCTGTCAATCGCAATTTGTTCGATAACATCTACCACCTCGCAACCACCGTAGTATCTTTTACCAGGATAGCCCTCAGCATATTTGTTGGTTAAAACAGAACCAGCTGCTTCCATTACTTCATCACTTACAAAATTCTCAGAAGCAATAAGTTCTAATCCGTGAATTTGTCTGTCTTGTTCTTCTAAAATAAGGTCAAATATTTGTTCGTCGCGTTGCATTTTTATAATTTTAATTAATTTGTGGCAAAAATACAAAAAAACGTTTGGTAAATTCTAAGATTATAATATATTTGATATGTAATTCTTAACAAAATAATTTAAAAATCATATATCTTTGTCTATACAATTATAGCGCATGACTATTTCAAAAACAAACACGCTTACGTAATTAAATTAATATAGATATGGTACAGCTTATTTTAAAAAATGATATTGGACAAAATAAAATAGACGCATTACTTCATTTCCTAAAGTCTTGGGACATTGATGCCGAATTAAAAACAACAACCTCAGTGAAAAATAAAAAGAAAAGTAACTTTTCGCTTTCTACAGGTATTTGGAAAGACTACAATATTGACGCAAACGATTTACGCAAACAAGCATGGAACAGAAATAAATGATAGTTTGCGACACTAATATTTTTATAGAAATTTACAAGGGAAACATAATAATTATTGATGTTGTCAAAACCATTGAACAACAAAACATAGCAATATCCGATGTTACTTGTGCCGAACTACTTTATGGAGCAAGAAATAAGAAAGAATTACAAACCATTCGTAAGGATTTGAATAAATTAACAATCCTTCCCATTGAATCTGACATTTCAAAGATGGCTGTTGCATTGGTAGAGAAGTACGCACTTTCTCATAAGTTATCGCTTCCAGATGCCCTAATTGGTGCTACTGCACTATTTCATAATATTGAACTATACACTCTCAATTTAAAAGATTTTAGGTTTTTGGAAAATATAAAATTATTTGAATTGTAAATACAAAAAACCTCGCAAAATTGCGAGGTTTTTTGGTTATTGACTTGTTTTGCGTTGTCCTTGTTTGTAGTCACGAGCGGGTGGCAAAAACACAGAAAAACGTTTGGCAAATAGTCTAGATTATAAAATTTTAATAATTTGGAAATAAAAATACAAAAAAACGTTTGGTAAATTCTAAGTTTATACTATATATTTGATGAGTAATTCTTAACAAATTAATCAACAATCTGATGCCGTTATCTGCCAATAATATTAATAGAAAATCATGGTTAGAAGTAGCTCCAAAAAGCGATTTCCCAATACAAAATATTCCTTTTGGCGTCTTTCTAACCAAGGAAAATATGGTTACAGTAGGAACTCGAATCGGTGATTTTGCAATTGATTTAGGAGCTTTGCAACAATTAAATTATTTTGAAGGGATTGAATTAACAGATGATATGTTTCTTCAAGACACCCTTAATGACTTTATATCAGATGGAAAAAAAACGTGGCGATTGGTTCGAAATCGTATTGCCGATATTTTTGACGAACAAAATCCAAAATTAAGAGATAATAAAAATCATAAGGATATTGTCATTTTCAAAATAGACGAAGTCGAAATGCAATTACCTGTATTAATTGGCGATTACACCGATTTTTATTCGAATAAAACCCACGCAATCAATACGGGAAAAATTCGTAATAATCCTAGCGAAAATGGATTACTACCCAATTGGCTTCATATTCCAATTGGCTATCATGGTAGAAGTTCAACCATAATTCCTTCTGGAATATCAGTCAACAGACCGATGGGTCAATATTTACCCGAAGGCGAAACCACACCCGTTTTTGGCCCTTCTAGAATGGTTGATTTTGAATTAGAAACTGCCTTTATTACCACCGATGCTAATATTATGGGAGAAAGAATCCCAATAAACGAGGCCGAAGATTATATTTTCGGAATGGTAATAATGAATGATTGGAGCACACGAGATATTCAAAAATGGGAATCCGCACCACTGGGTCCTTTTTTATCAAAAAACTTTGCCACCTCTATTTCGCCTTGGATTATTACTATGGATGCGCTGGAACCTTTTAGAACAAAAGGTCCTAAACAAGACCCCGCTCCTTTTCCGTATCTACAATTCAAAGGCAAACATAATTACGACATTAATTTAGAAGTAAGTTTACTACCCGAGAATGGTCAAGAAACGATACTTTCAAAAACTAACTCTAAATACACCTATTGGTCTATGATTCAGCAATTAGTGCATCATACATCAAATGGCTGTAGGGTAAACTCAGGAGATATGATGGGTTCTGGGACAATTTCTGGAACTAGCCCAGACAGTTTAGGCTCAATGATAGAAATAACTTGGGGAGGAACAAAACCAATTAAACTTAATGACGGAACAGAACGTAAATTTTTGAATGACGGAGACACCGTTACCATAAAAGGCTATTGTAAAAACAATGCAGTTCGAATAGGTTTTGGTGAAGTTACCAGCAAATTGCTCCCTCCTTTTGTGAGGAAATAATTGAATTGTTTTTTATGAATTTATTCAAAAAAAAAAACTAAATTTCACTTTATATAAAATATCACATTTTATTGATAATAAATATTTTAAACAAAATCATTCAATGCTTTTTCGATAATGGCTAAACATTCCTGAATTTGTCCTTCAGTGATTACCAATGGCGGTGCCAATCGAATTTTGTTGCCGTGAGTCGGTTTGGCTAACAAGCCATAATCTCTAAATTTCAGGCAAATATTCCAAGCCAAATCCGAATCTTCAGCGCAATTAATGACTATAGCATTCAGCAATCCTTTGCCTCTAACTAAGGTTATCAATGAATTTCGTTGAGCGATTTCGTTAAGCCCTTTTCTTAAAACAATACCTAATCTTTCTGCATTATTAGCTAATTTTTCTTCTCTCACTACTTCAAGAGCAGCTATAGCAACGGCTGCAGCGACTGGGTTTCCACCAAAAGTAGAGCCGTGTTGCCCTGGTTTTATGACATTCATAATTGGGTCATTTGCCAAAACTGCCGAAACGGGATAAACGCCTCCAGAAATTGCTTTACCTAATATCAATATATCAGGTTTTATCTCTGGCGTGTTTTCACAACCATTTTCGCAGGAACAATTGCCACAAGTAGCTAATAATCGTCCGGTTCTTGCTATTCCGGTTTGCACCTCATCAGCTATAAACAATACATTATATTGTTCACAAAGTGCTTTGGCTTTTGCCAAATACCCTTCGGATGGAACATAAACACCAGCTTCGCCTTGAATAGGTTCTACTAAAAATCCAGCAATGTTTTTAGTTGATTGTATAACATTCTCTAAAGCTTCGAAATTATCATAGGGAATTTTAATAAATCCTTCTGTAAATGGTCCGAAACTTTTTCTGGCAGTTTCGTCATTAGAGAAAGAAATAATAGTAGTCGTTCTGCCGTGAAAATTATTTTCGCAAACTACAATTTGAGCTTGATTTTCTGGAATACCTTTCACTTCATACGCCCATTTTCTACATAATTTAAGTGCTGTTTCTACTGCCTCTGCTCCCGTATTCATTGGCAAAACCTTGTCAAAACCAAAATATTTTGTTATATATTCTTCATAATTTCCAAGTTGGTTATTATAAAATGCACGTGAGGTCAAAGTCAAAGTTTGCGCTTGTTGCATCATAGCGCCCACAATTTTTGGATGACAATGCCCTTGATTTACGGCCGAATAAGCAGAA
>JANMZS010000046.1:0-6932 GCA_031383535.1 Flavobacterium sp. | reverse complement strand
TCCGAATGTATTTTTGAATTCCTTTTCTAAATGGTTTTTCACCCATGCTTGTTTCGAGCTGTCGCATCATAATAGGCGCTTTGTCATAGATGATATTACCATAAAGTGAACCTGCATTTTTCAGATTTTCTAGGTTTTGTTGGATCGGATTTGTACCAGCAGTTCTATCTTCGCTATAAGCACTAGGATAATGAGAAATCAAAAATTCAAGCGAATGATTTATTTCAGGAAAAAGAGGATTCACCATTTTATCGGCCATAAAATTGGCAAAGACTTCTTTCATCCACACATCGTCAAACCATTTCATGGTGACCCAATTTCCGAACCACATATGGGCTGTTTCGTGAGCGATTAATTTAGCACGATTTAATTTATCGCTACTAGTGGCACTGCTGTCTAAAAACAAATCTGACTCCTGATATTGTATGGAGCCAACATGTTCCATACCGCCATATTGATGCGAAGGGATAGCCACAAAATCAAGTTTTTTAAAAGGGAATGGACAACGAGTATAATCTTCTAAAAACCTGATGGCTTGTTGATGTTGTTTAAAAATAACATCGATGCTTTCGCTGATTTTTTCGGCATTATCTTCTCGATAAAGAAAAGTGCTAGGGAACGATTTTAGGTTTTGGGTAGCACTATTAAATTTTCCAGCTACAAAAGAAAATAAATAGGTACTCATTTTATCCGATGGAGCAAATTCGTATTTTACAGCCTCATTTTCTGCTGTTTGCCTATTGATAGGCGATGCACTTATAATTTTCCAGTCTTTCGGGGCAATGATAGTAAGGGTATACTTTGCTTTTAAATTAGGTTGATCTAGGCAGGGGAATAAGGTACTGGCTCTGTCGGGTACTAACAGCGTATATAAAAAATCATCTTTTTGATTCAAGGAAGATTTTCCTGCTATGAACGAAATGGTTATTGTATTGATTCCTATTTTTAAATTTTCAGGAGCAATACTAATATGCTCATTTTTATGAACTATGGGTAATTGTATTCCGTTAGCTTGGATCGATTTTATATTCTTTTTTTTTTCGTTAAAATCTAAATACAAAGGTTCAGACAACTCAGTCAAAGTGAGATTCAAATCTAAATTTGATAGAATAGGTTCTGTTTTTTCTAGAGATAATGAAAATAATAAGTTGTAAGAGACATCTTTAATTTGATGTTTGCGAAAGTCAGCTAAATTTTTTGAAACACCTTTTTCTACGATAAGCTTTTGCCTGTTGTTAGACTGAGAAAACCCAAAACTAACTGCAAAAACAAGACTAATGAAGTACGTTAAGGATTTCATGTTTTGAGATTAATGTTGGTTAAAAATAAAAAAAAGATTTGACTTTCGTCAAACCTTTCTATATAAATTACAATCTGAAGTGTATTACAACAATGCGTCTAAACTATCGGAATACGTTTGTTTAGGAGCAACTCCTACTTGTTTTCCTACTACTTCGCCGTTGTGAAAAACTAGTACTGTCGGAATGTTTCTCACTCCGTATTTTGCAGCAAATTCTTGGTTGGCGTCTACGTCTACTTTTCCTACCACAACCTTGCCTTCATATTCTTCGCTAATTTGGTCAATGATGGGCCCAACCATTCTACACGGTCCACACCATGCTGCCCAAAAGTCTACCATTACTGGTTTTGTCGATTTCAAAACTACTTCTTCAAAAGTAGCGTCTGTTATTGCTAATGCCATACTATTTTATTTTTAAGATTAAAGCCTGATTAATTAAAGTTTCAAACTAGACTACAAAGGTAAAGAAACATTTTGTTTGGAGGTAAAATTTGTATTGCATTTAACTATTTATAAATTGGTTTAATTTATTAATTCAAATGGAACTAATTAGTTGTAACAGCAATGTTACTCTTTAATTATTTTGACCACTTTTTCACCGCCATTTGCTATAATTTTAACAAAATAAATCCCTTTAGCTAGTTTACTCATATTGACTTCAGTTTTTGAATCATTAACATTTTTTGAAAGGACTACTTGACCTAAAACAGATGTAATTTCTAAAGATTCAATATCAGAATTAGCATTAATATTTAAGATATTAGTGGTTGGATTAGGGTACACTTTTAGGTTGCTAAATTGATTGTCGCTTACCGATAATGTATTGATAAATTCAGTTTTCCAAGTATTTGTAACTATAGCAGGATTAAAATCGAAATAGATATTAGCCGTATTATTAATGATATCACCTACGGCATAACCCGCTTTTGGTTTTATTTTGAATCTAACACTCCCGTGACCAATACTGGTAGAATTTGGTGTTGATGGCGGTAAATTGATTCCGTTAAATCTCCAAGTTAAATTTTTACCAACACGCTCTAAAACATAATCTTCATTGTTTGTAGTTATGGGTTCAACAGTGTTTTCATCGAGTTTAGCATCGAGTACATCTGTAATTCTAATATTGATAGCTTCGGCAGTACCTGTATTTTCAAATCGGATAGTATAAAATAAATAATCATTGCTTGTAAAAGTAGATTTAACTATTTTTTCTCCATGCGACTCTGATTTGTCATTAGGGTCATAAGAACCTACAATAATTTGGGTTAAACTACTTTCATTATTGGTCGTGTCGATGTCTGTGGCTGGGCTAGTGATACTGGCGGAGTTTGTCAACAATTGACCCAAACTAACTATCGGAATTATAGGAACTCCCATTTTTACTATTATTGTTCGAGTTTCATTTGGCAATAAATTAGTAAAATTATAGGTAAATCCACCATTTACTGTTGAAAAAGTCCCCGATTGGGAGACAGAGTTTAAGGAGACCGCATTGTTTTTGTTAAATGTTATAGTGCCTGAAAAGATAGTTTGATTGCCTTTGTTTGTATATTGAACATAATTTTCATACACAAAACCAGGTCTAGGAGGTGCTGATTGTGAATAAACCTGAACAGACAAATCATTAAAAGGCAATCTTTTAACAGCAAAATTAATTGTTGTAGTTCCTGAACCGTTAGGAACTTTAATTGAATTGTAGGTTGCAGGTGTTACTGTATAATTTGAAGCATATTTTTCAGGAATTGTATAGCTTAACTTGTATGAATTTAAGGGATTAGATTCATAAATATAATGAAATCCGGTAGATGAAAATACATTTTGAATCGCTTCAGAATTAAGCTGGACAGAGAAATTGGCTTCGTCTAAATTAGACTCTCCTGAGTCTTGGACGTTGTTAGAATTATTATCAAAAAAAGCGTTCAGTTTTATTCTATCAAAAGTTGAATTTTGTCTAACGGCAAAATTTATTGTAGTTATTCCAGAACCCTTAGCTACTTTGATTGCATTATATGTAGGCGTTACTACTTTATAATATTGAGCAAGTTGTGCAGAGATTGTAAAACTTAAATCATAAGAATTTAATGGATTTGTTTCATAAAAATTGTACATCCCAGTGGGTGATGAGATATTTTGAATCGCTCCAGAATTGAGCTGAATGGAAAAAACACCTTTAAAAAAATTTTCATTGCTTAAATTTTGTTCTCCTGGATCTTGGACGTTGTTAGCATTAGGATCAAGAAAGGCATTTAATTTTATTCCATCTGATTTTGACAAGGCATATTTTCTATTTATATTATAATTGATATTTGTAGCGCCTCTAACACCCGTAACAATTGAATTTAAATTGACAAACCCTTGATTGATTTCTTCTTGTGTGATTACTTTTTTTCCTTTAAAAGTAGTAGCATCTGTAATACTTGAATTTAAAACTGAAATAGGCAATCCTGAAATAGTCATATCAGGATTGTTGCTAACTACATTTACATTTGAAATGGCAATATTTGTATTATTTTTTAGACTGTAATCCACGTTGATAACATCGCCAACACTAGTAAAACCATCATTATTAAAATCTTGATAGGTAGAAGTTAATGTAGTTACTATATCTCCCAAAACTTTAAATCCATTGAGTACTGTGTTTTTTAAAATTGTAGGTGCATTAGGTTCTGTTTCATAAATTTTTATATCATAATTACCCAAGACAGCGTTAATTGGAATTGTAAATAAAATTTCGATTTGAGTTGCAAAATAGTCAATAACTTTTACACTATCTATTGATAAAAAATTATTAAATTGATTGGAAAAACTGAAATCATTTACTGTACTAGCTATTCTAAAATAGCCCCCATTACTACCTGTAATAACTACCTTCATTTCTTCTCCTACAACCCCTTCATTTAGCGATACTGAAGTAATGGTTTGAGATTGCATCAAAAAAGAACACGTAAAAAATCCAATAAAAAAGAATATTTTTTTCATAATTTATATGATAAGTTTTTAATAAACCTGTCAAAGGTAATTTTTTTATTTTTGCAAAGGAAATACAATGGTATTAAATTTTCATTATGTTTTCTTACAAATGAATTTCGCTTTTTTTCGCTTAAGTTATTGATAATTAAGTTAAATTTTGCTTTTAAAATAGAGTTCAAAATAATTTTGTAATTCAAATTCGTCGTGTTAATATCACATTTATCAATAGCCAAAAATGCATTTTCAAAATCTTTTTCTTTGTAATAACATAAAGCCAAATTTAATCTCGCATCTTCAAAATTATTCGAAATAGTAAGTGCTTTTTTATAATATAAAATTGCTTCCTTTCTATTATTATTTAATTCTAATAAACCTGCGTAGTTATTAATCACATTAATGTTATAAGGGTTTTTAAAATAGGCTTTCTGGAATAAATGAAAACTTTTTGGAGAATCTTTTTTATTAATATAGGCTAGTCCTTCATACCATTCTAAGGGAAACAACTTAGAGTCAATTTCATAAAATGGATTCTTCGATTTATTTGCTTCTGATATTACCCTATCCCAATTATTTTCAGCTTGTAAAGTCAATAATTTAAAAACATGAGTTTCACTTTCATATCTATTTAAGGTTATAAACAAAGAATAGCCCAAACCAAAAAGAAGTAGAAATGGAATAAAAAACTTAGACTTAGATGTAAAATTTTTAGTAGGAATCCTTTGTTTGTAATAGCAATAATTTATTATCGCTAAAACAACCATAAATACAACTTGATGCTCAATTCTAGAGGAAGGAAAATCGAAAAAAGAAATGTTTAAATAGCCAATGATTCCTGAAAATAAATAATAGAAATTCTTTTTTTCTAACTGATTTTCGCTGTTTTTTACGAGCCAAAACACTTGATAAAGCGCATAAAAAATAAAACCAAAATAAAAAATAAAACCAAAAACTCCGGTTTCGCATAATATCCATAAAAAATCATTGTGTGGATTTTGCACATTTACTAATCCATTTACAACTTCTGGTCTTGTGAAGTTATTTAAACCATATTTTGGAAAAAGAATTTGCCAATTACCAGGACCAACACCTAACACCCAATTTTCTTTAAACATTAATAAAGAATTTTTCCAATATAAAATCCTAGTATTCAATGTATCTGAACTAATCATTCTTTGAAAATAGGTATTAAAAATGGATTTTTTGAATGCTACATTTTGGATGCTATTTGCAAAATAGAAAATTAAAACAAGTACTATTGAAATAAAAGAAACCGCTACCGTTATTTTCTTTGAGCTGAGAGCCGATGAAAATTTGTTTTTAATAAAACGAAATAAGAGTAACCCAAAAAAAACAATTAAGGCTAAAAGAACCGTTCTTGTTCTGAGTACAACTAAAATAAAAAGGGTTAAAATGATGGCAATTATCGAAATTAATTTTACTCTTTTAGGATAACTAGTGCCAATAAAATAAAAAGGAAGGCATAAAAATAAGATTGAACTAAGTAAATTTTTGTTAGCAAAAGTCCCCGTTAAAGTATCAACTTGGGCTAATAAATGTTGTCCGTTAATTGATTTATTTAGAACAGCAAATAGAGCAATAGTGATGGCTGTAATTCCAAAACAAATAACAGCTTTAATTAATTGTTCTTTTCTGATTATTTGTTCTGTAAGCAAAACGAATGTTAGAATAAAAAAAACAGCTATAATTAATTGACGCGACAACGTAAAAAGACTTTCGCTAATTAACCAAGATTGACTGAAAGATAGAATGGAGCAAATAAAAAATGATACTAATAGTTTTACTGATAAATTGTTAATGTGATAAAAATGTAATCTTTTTTTGAACAATAAAAACAGTAGAATAAGAGACAGAAAACAAATCGTAAAAAGAGATCTTGGAATAAAAAATGGGTCTAAAATAACACCAGAAAAAATAAAGGGTAGTAAAATGAAAAAACCTAAATATAAATTTTCAATATTTTTGTTTGGAAGGAAGTTTCTCATTAAACAATTATTTGACAGCTTACAAATTTATAGTAAATAGTAAGATTAAAAGCCAATTTAAATTAGAATTTTTTATTTCAAAAGTGTATTTTTGAAAAATGAAATAGTAGAAATTTCAACAAACTAATTTTGATTTTTTTGATGAATTTTAAATTTTGACGATAATTTATAAAATGGCAATCAAAAATAATCAGTATCTTTTTTTAGTTTTATTTCATATTCTTTTAGGAATTATTATTTTCTATTTTCCATTTTTATCAAAGGTATACAGTTTTTCTATTTTTATTTTAAAAATTTATTTTATTGTTAAGAATGAAAATAAAAATCATGAAGTTTTATATGCATCAGCATATATAGTAGGAGCCGAAGTTTTTCTCAGAGCAACCAATGGGAATCTAAGTTATGAATTTGGAAAATATTGTGTTATTTTATTTATGATTTTAGGCATGAGTTTTAGCGGTATTTCTAAAAAAGGATACTTGTTTTTAGCCTTTCTTTTGTTTTTAATTCCAAGTATTGCAATATCTGTTTACACTAATCAAACAGGTGTTTTCAATAAGATTCTATTTAGTATTTCAGGTCCAATTTGTTTAGGTATATCTTCTATCTACACTATAAATAAAAGAATAAATAAGGAAGAAATAAATGAAATTTTATTA
>JANMZS010000032.1:0-7536 GCA_031383535.1 Flavobacterium sp. | reverse complement strand
TTGTAAGAAAAACATACATATTGTATATTTAACCATGCAACATATCCAAGGAATTTCGCGCCATCAACTTCAACTAAGTAGTTTAGAAGACACCATTAGCCAGGACAATCCAGTACGATTTATCGATGTTTTTGTCCACAGAATCAACCTAGAAAAAATAGGTTTTATCCCAAGAATTTTAAAAACCGAAGGTCGACCAAGCTTTGAGACTAAAGTATTTCTAAAAATTTACTTGTATGGCTATTTGAACGGCATTCGCAGTTCTAGAAGATTAGAGAAAGAATGCATTCGCAATCTAGAGATGCAATGGCTCATAGAAGCAATTCGTCCCAATTACCACTCCATAGCCGATTTTAGGAAAGACAATCCCAAGGCGTTAAAACAACTCTTCAAACTCTTTGTATCCTTTTTAAAAGATGCCGATTTAATTTCAGGGGAAACCATCGCCATTGACGGCACCAAATCCAGAGCACACAATGGCAAAAAGTCGAACTTTAACCAAAAGAAAATCGATAAACACAAAGAATATATCGAAGCCAAAACCCAAGAATATCTAACGGCATTAGACCAAAATGATAGCCAAGAAAACAGCACAACCATCACTAATATTCAACAAAAAATAGCGCGACTACAACAAAACAAATTTCGATACGAGCTTTTAGAAGAACAACTCAAAGCTAGTGGCGAACCCCAAGTAAGCACCACCGATGCAGATGCCAGAGCGTTATTGGTTCAAGGTCAAGTGGTGGAAATATCATATAATATCCAAGCCGCTGTAGATGATAAATACAACTTAGTAGTAGCAACCCACACCATCAATCGAAACGATAAAAATGCACTTTCAGCCATTGCCATAGAAGCAAAAGAGAATTTAGCAATTGAAACTTACACTGCTTTAGTAGACAAAGGCTACCATAATGGAAGAGAAATAGACACCTGCAAGCAGCACAACATCACCACCATTGTAGCCCATCCAGACCAAGGCAAGAGCAACGAGAACGGCACCCAACCCGAGTATTTGGTTTCGAGATTCAGGTATAACCAAGAAGAGAACACTTATACTTGTCCGCAAGGGCAAATCCTGACTACCACAGGGAGCTGGCACAAGAAAACAGGACGTACCCCAGAGAGTGGGTATCAATTCCAAAAGTATCGCACCCCAGCCTGTAGAACCTGTCCTGTAAAAGACCAATGCACCAGTAGAAAAGGAGGTAGAGAGATAGACCGAAGCCAGTATGCCGATGCTGTCGAGGAAAACCACCAACGCTACAAGGAAAATCCACAACTGTACCGCAAACGACAGGAAATCAACGAGCATATCTTTGGTACAATCAAGCGAAAATGGGGATACAATTACACCGATTTAATAGGCTTAGAAAAAGTAAACGGAGAACACAGTTTAATCATGTTGGTGTACAACATCAAACGTAGCATCAATATACTCGGAGTGCCCGATTTGATTGCCAAACTCAAGACTTGGAACTCCCCATATAAGGCAAAAGTCTTTTTTTTGCTAAAAACGACCTATTTAAGGCTTCAATTACCGCTAAATATTTTTGGTTCAAACGCAAATACCTCAAAAATTAGATTCGCTTAAAACCAATTTATGGTCTTCGTATCAAGTAAAAAAACAATAAAAATCGGGTTATTTCACAGCCTGACGTTCCGCCGCTACAATTCTGTTGCGACTTTTGGAACGAATTATTTTCCATTACTAATAAACGAAGTTATGGAAAATATTTTTTCCACCACCACAAAACGAGCAATAGAATTGTAACGGCTGTTAGCGATAGTTTTTTATTTTCTCAAATAATTCAATTACATATTTTTTTAAGAATTCGGAATTTAAAGCCTTGTTATAACTATTTTTAACTTCTTCAAATATTCCAGGGATTCCATTCATACTTTGACTTAAGTAATATCTTTCTTCTCTATTAACCACTTTTCCATTTTCAAAATCAAATATATTTGTACGATAACAATAATCAAATTTTGAATTGTTTTCACTAGTCAGAATTTCATTATAGGATTCGCCAGTTTTGGAATAAGCTACGCTCAATTTAGACTTACTTTTCTCAAAGTTACTTTCTGTTTCGATTTTATCTTCATAAACAGAAATCTGAACTTCTATACTGTCTATCTTAATATTTCCTGACTTTAAAAGTTTAGAATTAATAGAATAGTTCTGTCCCAATGAGTAAAAACTGTTGAAGAATAAAAGAAATATTGCTATACTTTTCATGTGTTTTACTTTTGAGGATTAGTTAAAATTATCGCTAACGTCCTGCAACTTGGTGATGGGGCAAAGTTCGGGACTGGATATTTTCGGTTACTAATAAAGTTCTTGCGAAACGTGAACGTGATGCCACTATATATTTTGCCCTATTGCCAAATTGCTGTTATCGTTTCGGTTCTTTATTTATTACAATTTTCGGTTTAGTTTCTGCACCGTTTTAAAGTCAGAAACACAATTTATTTAGTTATGAAATTTTTAAAATATATTTTTAGTTATTACAAGAACAAGAGGTTAAAACGCCAAGAAACTTTAAAACTTCTAGAAGATAATATATTGCAGCTACAGAAGTGCCAATTGCGATTACCCAAGTCAAAACAAGAAGTTGAAATTGAATTGAAGAATGCTTCTCTTCGAGAAGAAATTGTCTCTTCTTCATTTCGGCAGACTCAATTTCTATTTTTTGGTTATTTTGATGTTCCTTTTCGTAACCGTCGTTTTTGATAAAAATAATACCCTCAAATGATATGTTGTAGTAATTAATATTTCTAGGAGAATTATCCATTTTAAGTCCTATGGTTTGTTCGTTTATGTTTACATATTTATCTTTGACTAATTTAACAAAAGCAGATGCAAGAGTATTGTTATCAATATCAACTGCAAATTCAGATTTCAGTTGACTGTCTTCTTTTATATAAGTAAATGATTTATTTCCATTTTTTAATAAATACCTTAATATGCCGTCCAATATTTTAAACTCTTCATTCATCTTCAAAAATTTATTATTATGAAAAATACTATTAGTTATCTTTGTGGTTCAATTTTTTACAGCTATTCTTCGGTCATAACTGCAAGCATAGCCATAAATTCTGCATACGTCATTCCATTATCCTTTATTAGTTGTAGGTCTTTATCCGCAGCTCTGAGTAAGTCAAGATTTGAATATTTTAGTCCCTTTTCCTTTTTAAGGAGTATAGTTGTGTTTACTGTAAAGTTTCCTATATTTTCTTCGGGTTCTTTAAATGCTTTTGAAAGCCGATATAAGTGTTTTTGAATTTCAAGAACTCGATAATCGTCAAATTGGATTATTTCAGGAGAATCGGAATCTAATGTAGCTAATTTTTGTGCGGTTGTTATAGTTTCATTATCTGCTATTTCTGTTACTTCTGTTTGTTCAATAGTTGGGTCAGAAACTTGTTCCGAATTTTGATTGTACTCATAAGTTGGTTCTGGAGTTATATTACTTGGCTCTTTTTTGCCACAAGAATAAATACACACAAGTAATGCAAATAGGATTATTTTTTTATTAATCATTTTTTATATTTTAATTATTATGCAAGAAAAATTTAAATCAGGCAATGTAGTTTCTACATCTAAACATTCTCACAAAATGACTTTGAGTGAGATAATTTCAAACGAAAAAGCCGTATGTAAGTATTTTATAGATACAGAACTACATACAGAAATTCACGACTTAAAAGACTTAACTTTTATTTCTGATTAGGATCTTTGTCCGTTAAGTCTTCGGACTTAAATTGACTGTGGCTTAATTTAGTTCCGACAAACCATTTACAAATCCAAGTATTTGGACGAGCTAAACTTGAAACAGTCATTGCTGGTCCACCAGTTTTTAACCAAACAATCATACCTTCTTTTACTATCATCTTTTTAAATTTTAATATTATGAAACATTCTTTTTTCCGAGTACGTTCTGATGAACTGAACGATAACGTCCCAGCGCTTGGCGAGGTTGGGGATTAAGAGAGCTTAAACTTTCGGTTAAAGACTTAGCTTTGCAAGTACAAAACAATTTTTATATTCAGCTCAAAACCCCAATCTTGCCAAACGCCTGTTACAAGCTGCCCTTTTATTTATTTCAAATCTACTTGTTTTAATTCATAGTTTTTAAAAAATAAATCCTTTTTTTCTTGCATATTTAAATTTTGTCCGTAAATTTGTCCGTATCCGTAAAAACGTCCGCAAAATGATAAATGTAAAATTCTACCTTGATAAAGCTGATAAAAATAATAGATATCCTATTCATCTTGTTTTGCATCAAAAAAATTCAAAAATCAAAGTTGCAACTGGCGAAAAGATTTTGAAAAAGGATTGGGATAACAAAAATCAATTGGTTAAGGATTCTGAATATTCGCATAAATCAATTAATAAATTTTTAAATTTTCTTAAGCAAGAAGTTGAAAAATATTTTGAAACGGAATTGCACTCTAATTTTACAGATAAAAAAATTAAAGAAAAAATCACTTCTCTGGTTAATAGCAGAAGAGAAAATACGGATATTAATATTGTTTCTGAGCCTCCAGCAGAATACGAAACAAAATCTAAAGTGACCTTTGTCGATTTGTTTGCTGGGGCTGGTGGCTTTAGCGAAGGGTTTCTTCAAGCTGAATATGGAAACAAATATTATGATTTCAGATTGGCAAGTGATATCAATGAAAACTGTGAATTGACACACTTGGCTAGATATAATTACCAACTTGGTTTAGATGCTGAATTTCTTCGTCAAGATATTACTGAACCAGATTTTTTAGATAATTTCTTAAAAAAAATAGGGCTGAAAGAAGTTGATATTGTTTGTGGCGGACCACCTTGCCAAAGTTTTAGTTTGGCCGGTAAAAGAAAAAAGTTTGACAAAAAAGATGATTTATTTGCACATTACTTAAAAGTTATCAGGCAATTACGTCCCAAATATTTTGTTATGGAAAATGTCAAAGGAATTTTGACAAAAGAACAAGGCAAGATTAAAGAAATGATTCTTCAAGAAATTAGATCAATAGTAGATTTAAAAGAATTTAGTCAACTGATTCATTTTGTCTCTCAACTCAAAAAAACAGAAATTGAAAGTTCTTTTATTTTGGAATGTTATAATTTACGTTTACAATTTGAAAAAACTACTGACAAAGAATTAGATACACTAAAAAACAGTTACATCAATAATTTAGAGAATAAATTTAGGCTTTTGACTCCAAAAATTGTTGATTACAAGACCAGTAAAACCGATAAAAACATTAGTACTATTCGTCACGGATTCAATCTTTTGAAACGTGTTAAAGAATTGGAATACATTAGAAAAAGAGTTATTAATGAAAAAGCATTTTCCAATTTAGACAATGATTTTTTTGCGGATGATTTTGATTCGTTTTTAACTTCAATTGAATCAGAAAGAATTATTGAAAAAATACATACCGCTTTCAATAATTTAAAGCCAAATGCGGCTTTTTTACACGATGTACAACAAATAATTACTGCACTTGAAATATTTGATTATTCTTTTGATGAATGTGTAAAAGGATTAAATTCTTTTGTTATTAAGGTAAATAAAGAAAAGGAATTTGAAACTATTTTATCTAAAATCAGACTTTATAATATTGAACAACCCTTTGTAGCTTTAGCATCAAACTATGGTGTTCCACAAAATCGTGAAAGAGTTTTATTTATTGGCTGTAGAAAAGACCAAAAACTTATAAATGATATTCCTGCTACAGTAAAACATAGCGAAAAGGTTAATGTTTTTGAGGCTATTTATGATTTAGATTTTGTCGGAAATGATGATGAAAAATTTAATTATGAAAAAATAGATTTAAAAGCAAAATATAATGGTTCAACTGAAAAAATGAAAGCATTAATCCAGAAAAGAAATATTGATGGCAAGCCTAATGAAAATGAAGGGTTAAGTTATTCTGAATGGTCAAAAAAAGGAAGATTAAACGGTCGATTTGTAAATGCGAAGAATCCATTTTATGTCAGAAATTTTGAAGAACTTCAAAATGCATTAACCCACTTGGTTGCTCCATTACAAAATCATAAAACGAGTAAACAAAATGAAGATGTTATTAAAAGATTAGATGTTATTTTAAAATCTGGTAATTATGAATCAGCAAAATCAAATCTTAAAGAAATTGGTTTAGAATCAGATAAAAGAAGTTATACTGTTCTAAAACCTGAAGGACAAAGTTCTACAATTATGACTATTGCAGACGATTATATTCATTATTCAAATCCAAGAGCTTTGACGGTTCGTGAAATGGCAAGGCTTCAATCCTTTGATGATTCTTTTGTTTTTCAAGGAAAACGCTCAACAGGTGGAAATAAACGTAAGTTTGAAGTTCCTCAATTTACTTTGGTTGGAAATGCAGTTCCTCCATTAATGGCTAGAGCAGTTGCTATGGAAATATTGAAGAGTATTAAATAGTAATTACCAAAATTTGCTTAACATTTTTAATTCTTCAAACCATTCTTGATATGACATAACTGTTTTACTATTTTTGAGCCTTTGGTCTATCGCTGAAGAAATAATTACAAATTTCACACCATTTCTTTTTGCCTCTTCAAGTTTGTTGTCCGTTAAACTTGATGCTCCAAGTTTAGTTCCAAAGTTACTATTGCCAATTGCTGTACAAGCTCTATTTCTTGTGTCATGAGGCATTTGTGCAAAGGTTAGGCGAAATCTATCGTTGGATGTTGTTTGACAAGCTACGGCGCAACAGTTTTTAGGTTCTTCTTTGTATGTTTCTAAATTAGGAAAGAAAAAATCTAACTTACAACCAGTCTTAAGCACAAATTCTCTTTGGTAGTCTTTTTGAAATGTAAAACCACTTTTTAGTAAAAGATATGATATATGGTTCATTAAACTGGAGCCTGATCGAGAAACTCTTGATTGTCTATTGGAATCTGCTAAAGAAACTATTACATTTACTATTCCGTTCAATATTTTGGTAGGTTCAGAATTTAATAATGGTGAATTTTTGTATTCATCAATGATTTTCCTCACATTAGGAAATGCACTTTCACTAGCATCATTATCAGCGTATTCTATGAATTTTTCTGTGATTTCTTTCTGTTTCTTAAGGAATATTTCATATTCTAACATTAGTAATTTGTCTAACGCAAAATCAATGTTTGAAAAATCATTTATTGTAGATTCAAATTCTTTTTGAGCCAGTTCGGCCATTGCTAAAGTTTGAGGTAAGTGTCTTTTTCGAATTATTTTTATTAGACCTTTTTCCCCTTGAAGTTCTACATTAATTTTAGAATAGTCGATTTCCATTTTATATTTCTTAGCATATGTTAGTTTGCCAAATATCGCAATTTTCTCGTTATAAAATAAGATTCGTTTATCTATTCTGTTTTTTTAGGGTTGCTTGTAACGTCAGACCGTGAAAAAACTTCACAATCTCCTCAACAAATATACTAAAATACTTGTAAGAAAAACATACATATTGTATATTTAACCATGCAACATATCCAAGGAATTTCGCGCCATCAACTTCAACTAAGTAGTTTAG
>JANMZS010000021.1:0-34592 GCA_031383535.1 Flavobacterium sp. | reverse complement strand
TTTAAAATTCTGAATTTCTCTTTCTCTTTCTACAATCAAACGAACAGAAACCGATTGAACCCTTCCCGCAGAAAGACCTCCTTTAACTTTTCTCCATAAAACAGGAGATAATTCATAGCCCACTAATCTGTCTAAAACTCTTCGAGCTTGTTGTGCATTGACTAAATTATAATCGATTTCGCGTGGATTGTCAATGGCTTTTAGAATCGCTGTTTTTGTAATTTCGTGAAAAACAATTCTCTTGGTTTTACTCTTGTCTAATTTTAATTCTTCGGCAAGATGCCAAGAAATAGCTTCTCCCTCCCGGTCCTCATCCGAAGCTAACCAAACCATATCGGCATTTTTGGCTAAAGATTTTAATTTAGTTACTAAAGCTTTTTTATCGGCAGAAACTTCATATTTGGGTTTAAAACCATTTTCAACATCTACACCTATTTCCTTAGATGGCAAGTCGGCAATATGCCCGTAACTAGACTCTACTTGATAGTCGCTTCCTAGAAATTTCTCGATTGTTTTTGCCTTTGCTGGTGACTCAACGATAACTAAATTCTTTGCCATAGGTATTTTTTTCTGGGACAAAAGTAGCAGATTTTTTTAAATATTAGCTTTTGAAAATTTTTAAAGTGAATTTATTTTAATGCTTCGTAAATATTTTGGCGTAAATTTATCTATCTTCACAAATCAATTTTTCCTTTATTCCTTGATGTTTCAAACTATAAATTATTTCTTGACAAAAAAAAACAGTCACTTTACGGAAAACCGTAAGGAAACTATTTTATATAGTTTTAAATTTGACACTTTATTTAAAAAAATCCCAATTTACAATATGTTTCGGAACAAATTTATAATTTTCCTTAACCCAAAATAGATTTATGAGAAGTGTTTACAAGATTATTATTTTGTTTGTTTTTATAACTTTAGCATGTACATTGAGTGTTAAAGGAAACAGTCTTAATGACATGGCGCCGCCCTCGGCAACAATAACCGGAACAACTACGGTTTGCCAAAATGCTGCTAGTCCTGTTATTACTTTTACAGGAAGTGGTGGGACAGCTCCTTATACGTTTACTTATACTGTGACTGGCGTTGGTGGAAGTCAAACTATTGCAACAACTTCTGGAAATAGCGTTACCGTTTCTGCTCCAACAACCACAATCGGAACTTTTACTTATAATTTAATTAGTGTACAAGATGCAACAAGTACCCAAAACCTAAATCTGAATGCAGTAATTACTGTAATTTCGGGTTTTAATGTTACTGCTGGATTAGACGCATTTGTGTGTAAGGGAAACACAATTAATTTGTCTTCATCAGTATCAGGCAATGGTTCCAATGCTGTTGCGTATTTCTGGTCAGGACCAAATGGTTATATGAGTAACCAACAGTCACCAAATATTCCAAATTCAACATTTGCTATGTCAGGTAATTATACTGTTACTGCTAGTGTTGGAAATTGTCAAGTTACTGATAATATGAATATTACTATTCCAGAGCCTAAAATAGAGGATTTAAACGGGAAAGATATAACAAGTTTTACTGAGTGTAACGTCACAAGTGGGGATTTTACATTTAAATTATCAATTCCATCTTATCAATCAAATATTTTAAATTATATAATTTCATGGGGGGATACTACTTCAGAAACTTTTACATCTAGTTCAAGCAATCCATCCCACACTTTTCCAATTGGTTCTTTTATTATTTCAATTCAAATGAACTTAATAAATGGATGTAGTGTTACCAAAACATATCCTGTTTTTGTTGGAAGTTCACCGTCACCAGCAACAATGGCTTTATTTGTCAACCAAGCCAATGGCTGTATCCCTCATACAACTGAATACACATTTAATGTCCCATCAACGAATGTAAATGGAACAACCTATATTGTATCCTGGGGTGATGGAACACCAGATGAAACCTACACACACCCTGTATCGGTTTCAACTTTAATACATACCTATAATATTTCCTCTTGTGGTAAAAATGTTATTTTAAATGGTGTAACCTACTCTAATGTTTTTCAACCTACTGTTATCACCCAAAATCCATGTTCAACTCCCCAACCATCAGGTTCAGGTTTAATATATATTGGACAAGGTCCTAAAGCAAGTTTTACACCAAGCAATAATAATAATTCCGTAAAAATTTGCGCCAGTCAACCTCTTCAACTTAATAATACATCAGATTTTGGACTCACCATACCGACTACAGGGGCAACATGTTCTAAAATCCCCCCGTTCTATTGGGAAATTTCTCCTTCAACGGCTGGTTTGTGGACAGCATCAGGACTAGGTAGCAATAATGGTTATTTAGATAATATTAAAAATTGGACTTTAGGTTCAATGACACCTTCAGTTACTTTTAATGTTCCTGGAACTTATACTATAACATTAAGAGTTAAAAATAGCTGTGGAGACAGTTCTGTTTCGCAAACTTTTTGTGTTGAACCACCATTGTCTCCATCATTTACAGTAGATACAAATTCAGGATGCATTCCTTTGTCAGTAATCACTAATAATACTACTATTCCAATTAATCCATGTACTCCACCTGTTTATACTTGGAGTGTAATTTATGCTGCTGCAAATTGTGGAACAACATCTGCCTATACATACACAAATGGAACTTCTGCAACTTCTGCAAGTCCTTCTTTTAATTTTACTGAAGCGGGAACTTATACCATTAAACTCACCGCAACAAATTCTTGCTCCCCTCCACAAGTAGCTACACAAACGATAACGATCAAGAAACCACCTACTGTTTCTATAAATTCAATCGCAAACGTTTGCCAATCAGGAAGTACCACATCTATAAATCCAACAGCAACAGTTCCTCTTTGTGCAAATGCGACTTATGCTTGGAGTTTCCCTGCAGGAACACCTCCAACATCAGCTTTAGCAGTTCCAGGAGCAATTAGTTATGCTACAGCCGGAAATCATACCGTATCTTTATCCGTAACCAATGAATGTGGCACTACAATTGCAACTAATCAAAATTTTACCATCAATCCTTCTCCAACAATTACAGGTACTTTGTTTTCTTGCGTCGGTTTTACATCCCAATTATTAGGTTCGGCAACGGCGGCAACCACTTCTCCTTGGTTGTCTTCAAATCCAGCTGTTGCAGCTGTTAGCTCCGCAGGATTAGTAACAGGCGTTTCGGGAGGAACAACAACTATTACTTATACCAATGCTAACAATTGTAAAGCAACGGAAGTGTTTACCGTAAATCCTGCACCGACCATTACACCATTGGTTTCCAGTACGGTTTGCTTGGGAGGAACTCCCAATGTTTTATCCTTTACCATTAGCGGTGCAACTGGCACACCTACTTTTCAATGGTATTCGAACACTACTAATTCAAATACTGGTGGAAGTATAATTTCTGGAGAAACAAATGCAACCTTTAATCCACCATCGAATTCTGCAGGAACATTCTATTATTATTGTATCATTACTTTGCCCAGTGGAGGATGTTCGAATATTAAAACCAATACGGCAACGGTAACCATAATGCCAAATGCTACCATTACTACTCAACCTACACCTACCCAAAATCTTTGTGTGGGTGTTAGTATTCCAACTCCACTAAGCATTAATTATTCAGGAGGAACGGGAACTGTTAGCTACCAATGGTTTTCCAATACGACCAATTCCAACATTGGCGGTTCCTTAATTACAGGAGCAACTTCTGCCACCTACACACCTCCTGTTTTTACAATCCCCGGGAATTATTATTACTATGCAACAATCTCTTTAAACGGAAATGGTTGTTTGCCTTCAACCAGCAATGTAGCCGAAGTAATTGTGTATGCTGATCCCACTATAACTTCACAACCAACTGCTTCACAAACTTTGTGTCAAAATGCAACTCCTATAAATTTAGATGTCACGGCAACTGGAGGAAATGGAACGTTTAGCTATCAATGGTACAGCAATTCGACTAATACCAATACAGGAGGCGCACCAATTTCGGGAGCAACGAGCAATAGTTATACTCCTCTTACAAGTGCAGTTGGCACGAAATATTATTATTCTAAAGTTAGCCAAAATAGCACTTCAGGATGCAGTGTTACCAGTGCGACAGCTGCAATTATTGTAATTTCGGCACCCACAATTACACAGCCCGCTTCAAGTACGATTTGCCAAGGAGGAAGTCCAACTGCTTTATCCATTACTGTTAGTGGTGCCACTGGAACTCCAACATATCAGTGGTATTCTAATCTTGCCAATAACACAACTACTGGAATTGCAATAGCTGGAGAAACAAACAATACTTATAATCCATCTGCAGCAACTGTGGGGACAACGTATTATTATTGCATTATCACGTTGTCGTCTGGAGGATGTTCTAGCATTACATCAAATACTGCTACTGTAACTATTAATGCTGGAGCCACTATCGATACACAGCCTACAGTAACCCAAAATTTATGTGTTGGAGCGACAATTGCAACTCCATTAACTATCACATATTCGGGAGGAACAGGAACTGCCAGTTACCAATGGTATTCCAATACTACCAATTTGAATACTGGTGGTACTCTAATTCCAAGTGCTACCAACGCCAGTTATACTCCAGCTGGTTTTATAACAAGCGGCAATTATTACTATTATGTCATATTATCATTCTCCGGAAATGGATGTGGGCCAATATCAAGTAATCCAGCCGAGATTAAAATTTTTGACGACCCAATAGTTAGTTCTCAACCTCTAGTTTCTCAAACCTTATGTCAAGGTGCAACTCCAACTAATTTGACAGTATCGGCAACTGGAGGAATTGGAGCTTATTCCTACAAATGGTTTTCTTCTGTTTCCAATTCCAATACGGGAGGCGTTTTAATTTCTGGGGAAACTAATAATTCCTATAC
Organism: Flavobacterium sp.; assembly: GCA_031383535.1. GTDB lineage: Bacteria > Bacteroidota > Bacteroidia > Flavobacteriales > Flavobacteriaceae > Flavobacterium. The sequence goes on along the minus strand of JANMZS010000021.1, from coordinate 29,722 downwards.
TCCACCTACAACCTCAGTTGGAACAACGTATTATTATTGCGTGATTACACAAACTGGTATTGGTTGTAATGTAACTAGTGCAAAGGCCGAGGTTATAGTCAATCTAGCACCAGCAATCGTCACCCAGCCTCAGTCTAGCAAGGTATGTTTAGGAAAAACACCGACACTGTTAAGCATAAGCTATAGCAATGGTGTTGGAACACCTGCTTATCAATGGTATTCCAATACTGTCAATACAATTTTAGGAAGCTCTTCTATATCTGGCGCAACAAATGCAACTTATAGTCCACCAAATTCAACTGTTGGAACTGTATATTATTATTGCATCATCACCTTGCCAACTGGAGGATGTTCGAACTTAACCTCAACTATTGCTGATGTTACCATTAATCCAAACCCTGTAATTTCTGATAAAACAATCCTGATTTGTAGCGGAAATTCTTTTACAATTACTCCCGACAATTTAAGTGGGGATACTGTTCCTACAGGCACTACTTACACTTGGTCAAATCCAACTATTTCTCCAACTGGTTCCATAACAGGAGCCTCGGCACAGAACATACAGCAAATGAACATTAGCCAAACCTTAACAAACACTACCACGAGTCCAGCCACTGTCACTTATACCGTTACACCTATTTCTGGAATTTGTAAAGGAACTAATTTCACAATAGTAGTTACTGTAAATCCTGCCATTTCGCCAAATGTAACTTCAAATAATAGTGTTTGTTTTGGTGTCAATAATGGAGCGATTCAAACCAATATTACGGGCGGAATTCCCTTTAGCACTGGTTATCAAATTTCTTGGACTAGTCCAAATGGATTTACTTCCAATGCACCGAATATTTCTAATTTAGCTCCTGGCGATTATACGCTTTCGGTTATTGATGCTGGAGGTTGTCCTTTTTCAAAAACGTATACTATTACCGAACCCTCCGATATTGTTATTTCTACCGATTTGGAAAAAGACATCACCTGTTTTAATGCTGCCAATGGGGAAATTAAAATTACTCTATCAGGCGGAACATTAAATTATAAAATTGCTTGGACAAAAAATGGAACTCCTTACGCCACTGCCAAAGATTTATCTAATTTAAGCCCCGGAATATATAAGGTTACAGTTTCTGATGCTAATAATTGTAGTCCAAAAACTGCGACTTTCACCATAACCGAGCCGCCAATATTGGCGGTCAATTTGGTAAATAAAAACAATGTATTATGTTTTGGAGAAGCAACAGGAGACATAACCGTAAATATTGTAGGTGGCACTTTGCCTTATGCTTATTCTTGGACAGGTCCGAATGGTTTTACAAGTTCCAATCAAAATCTAACAGCACTTTTTGCTGGAACTTATAATTTAATCGTCACGGATAATTCAGGTTGTGCCAAAAATTTGTCGGCACAACTCACACAAACTCCAGAAATTATCATCAAAGCCACAACAACTCCAATTATCTGTTATGGCGACAACAATGCGTCAATTAGCATAGTAGTTTCGGGTGGAGTTTCTCCCTATCAAATTTCGTGGAGCAATCTCGGAAGCGGCACTTTTCAAGACAATCTTTCGGCGGGAGATTATTTAATTACAGTAACAGATGCTTTGAATTGCACTAAAAAATTGAATGTAAATATTCCTGAAGCACCCATTTTCACCATCAATCCAGTGGTCAAAAACATAAGCTGTTTTGGAGCAAAAAACGGCAGTATTACGCTGAATTTTGTTGGAGGAATTCCTCCTGTAAAATTAGTTTGGAGCGATAGTGCTGTGGCAGGAACTACTCGAAATAATTTAGGTCCCGGTTCATACACCGTAACCATAACTGATGGAAAACCTTGTACCATTACCCGAACTTTTATTGTACTAGAACCCCAACTATTAGTCCTATACGGAAATTTAACCAATGCTTTGGACTGCAATAATGCCAATAGTGGGGCGATAAATCTAATAGTTGCTGGTGGCTCGGTTCCATTTACTTACTCTTGGTCAAACGGAGCAACAACCGAAGATTTAGCGAATATTCCCGCAGGAAATTATTTGGTTACGGTTACTGATGTTAACGGCTGCTCCAAGCAAGTCCAATACAGCATCAACAGACCTCCACCTATCATAACAGGTGTGGTTACCAAAACCGATTTTGATTGCGATACAAAATCCGTAAAGCAAACTTTTGTAGCTCAAGTTTCGGGAGGAGTTCCACCTTATCAATTAGTTTGGTCTAACGGAACAGTTAGCGGTACGAATAATGAAATGATGAATACCACCCAAAACGGAACGGTAATTTTATACGTGACCGATGCCATTGGATGTAAATCCAATTACACTTTCAATGTCAATGTACCAAAACTTGGAACACCTTCATTCAGTGCTAGTTCTTATGCTTATTCCACTTATGGTATTTATTCTATAAATGACCCTATCCAATTTATCAATACGGCGACTGGAGATTATACCAGTTTGATTTGGGATTTTGGGGATGGCATTACTTCCACAGAACTTAATCCTATTCACGCTTTCATCAATCCAAAAGATTATGTAGTGACACAAACGGTAACTTATCCTTTTGGATGTGTATATGTTCAAAAAATTACTCTGATTGTTGGAAAAGGTTATGTATTAGTTGTTCCAAATGCTTTTACTCCTAACAATGACAATTTAAATGATTTTTATAGACCTATGACTAAAGCATTAAAAAAAGTACATCTGGATATTTATGACACTTGGGGTTCTATAATCTATTCAGAAACTGGAGATGTATTAAAAGGATGGGATGGAAAAATTAAAGTATCCAATGCAGAAAATGGCAATTACTACTGCAGAGTAAGTGGAGAAACTTTTTATGGAACTATAGTAAATGAAAATCACCCTTTTGTATTAATAAAATAAGCCACTAAAGATAATGAAACTTAAACTTGTTTTATATATACTATTAACTTACTCCTCTATTCAAGAAGTTAAAGCACAAGACCCCGTTTTTACGCAATTTTTTTTGGTTCCTGAATCATTGAATCCCGCATTTACAGGGACTTTGGTTACAGGATATACAGGCCTTATACACCGCTCGCAATGGCCAAATGAGAACAGAAGAATTGATACCGAATATGCTTTTGTTAATACTCCTATTGGTCGTGAAAGAGAAATGGGTTTAGGTTTGACAATTTTAAATCAACGAGAAGTTTTTACTAGCTATAATTATACTCAAATTAATGGTGCCTTTTCGTACAATGTTAATCTAAACAATGATTGGCGATTTCGATTGGGTTTAGAGGCAGGTTACGGAAATAAAAACTTCAATTTCAGTAATCTTTTGTTAGAAGATCAAATTGATACAAATGACGGAACTATCAATGGAGGAACTATCGATACTGGTATTTTGAACTATAATAATAAAATTAGTTTTCTAGATATTTCTTCTGGAATATTATTATATAATGATAAAGCATGGTTTGGCGCCTCATTGAAGCACTTGAATAAACCAAATATTGCATTTACACAATATGCAACAGTACCTTTGGAAATATATTTAAGTCTACATGGTGGCTATTCATTGAGTTTAGACGATAGTCATATGTCTTTTTTGTCCAATCAAACGAATGTATTACTTACTGCCAATTATATTAGGCAAGCACAATATAACAGATTGGATTTTGGAACTGCATTAGACTTTAAACCTTTTATTCTTGGAGTAATTGCAGCAACTAATCCAGAAAGAAAAAGCAACAAAAGTCACCTATTAACATCTATAAATCTTTTTGGATCTATTCAATTAGACCGGTTTGTTTTTGGCTACTCTTATGACCTAAACACTTCAAAAATAGGTAATACACAAGGAGTACATGAACTTTCGCTAACTTGGCAAATAGGTCGTGAATGCGCAAACTGTGATAATTATTTGGTGAAAAAACCGTGGGGCAGAAATTATTAAGAATATTGATTTTACTCCATTTCAAGAGAGCAACAAATTCTTAACCGCATACAACGGAACGATTTTTATTTTTTCCATATCAGAAAAATTTTCTAATGGCATCCGCATTTCAAAGGCTTATTTTTTCTAAAAGAATTCTTTTTGATAAAAACACAAGGCAATACTATCGATGAAATGATAAAAATCCAAATCAATAGCTTTTCAACCCAACCCTTTCAAAGTTTTCAACTGAAAGGTTTTTTTGTTATAAAACAATGTTAATTCTTAGTCTGACATCTTGTCATATTTATTGAAATTGCTTTATCTTTGTAGCAATTAAATTAATGATGGAAAAGAGTATTGAAGAAAGTAAACAAGGCGAAAGTCTTATTCTAGAATATAAACCTGAGAACACCAAAAAACTTTATATAGAAAGTTACGGCTGTGCAATGAATTTTTCCGACAGCGAAATCGTGGCTTCGATTTTATCATCAAACGGCTATAACACCACACAAATTCTAGAAGAGGCTGATTTGGTTTTAGTCAACACCTGCTCCATTCGAGATAAGGCAGAGCAAACCATTAGAAAACGTTTGGAGAAATACAATGCTGTGAAACGAATTAATCCGAAAATGAAAGTGGGCGTTTTGGGCTGTATGGCAGAACGTTTGAAAGATAAATTTTTAGAAGAAGAAAAAATCGTTGATTTAGTTGTGGGACCAGATGCTTATAAGGATTTGCCTAATTTATTGTTAGAAGTTGAGGAAGGTCGCGATGCCATCAATGTAATTTTATCAAAGGATGAAACATACGGTGACATTTCACCTGTTCGTTTGATGAGTAATGGTATTACAGCATTAGTATCTATCACCAGAGGTTGCGATAATATGTGTACGTTTTGTGTGGTACCTTTCACCCGAGGAAGAGAACGCAGTAGAGAACCGCAAAGTATCATGAACGAAATTCAAGATTTATGGAACAAAGGTTTTAAAGAAATCACGCTTTTGGGGCAAAATGTAGATAGCTATTTGTGGTATGGAGGAGGTTTGAAAAAAGATTTTGAAAACGCCTCCGAAATGCAAAAAGCAACTGCAATAGATTTTGACCAATTATTAGAAATGGTAGCTGTTGGTTTCCCTAAAATGCGTATTCGATTTTCGACTTCTAATCCGCAAGATATGCACGAAAGTGTGTTGCACGTGATTGCAAAATACAATAATATTTGCAAACACATTCATTTGCCTGTTCAGTCTGGAAGCAATAGAATTCTAAAAGAAATGAATCGGTTGCACACCCGTGAAGAATATATGAGACTGATTGATAACATTAAAAAAATCATTCCTTATAGTTCTATTTCTCAAGACATGATTGCTGGTTTTCCTACTGAAACCGAACAAGATCACCAAGATACTTTATCCCTAATGGATTACGTTAAATATAATTTTGGCTATATGTATTCCTATTCTGAACGCCCAGGAACATTGGCAGGGAGAAAAATGAAAGATGATGTTTTGGAAGATATAAAAGCGAGAAGATTACAAGAAATTGTCGATTTACAACAAAAACATGCTTGGTTTCGCGCCGAAGAATTCATAGGACAAACAGTTGAAGTCTTGGTTGAAAAAGTATCCAAAAAATCAAAAGAAGAATTTTCTGGACGTAATTCACAAAGTATTACCGTTGTTTTTCCAAAAGAAAATTATAAAATTGGGGATTTTGTCAATGTAAAAATCAAAAGCTGTACTAGCGGCACTTTAAAAGGTGTAGCGGTTGGTTTGAGCGAGATGAATTAGAAAAAGTTTCATGTTTAAAGTTTCAAGTTATCGAGAGAACTTTAAACAAAGAAAACTTTAAACAAAAAATTATGGAAACAGTACAATCAATAAAACAACGATTTGAGATTATTGGAAATGACCCGAAACTCAATCGTGCGATAGAAAAAGCCATTCAAGTGGCGCCCACAGATATTTCAGTTTTAGTGGTGGGGGAAAGTGGTGTTGGAAAAGAAAGCGTTCCAAAAATCATCCATTCACTTTCTCATAGAAAACACGGAAAATATATAGCTGTAAACTGTGGTGCTATACCCGAAGGAACAATAGACAGCGAACTTTTCGGGCACGAAAAAGGAGCTTTTACAGGAGCAACAAGCACTCGAGAAGGCTATTTTGAAGTCGCTAATGGCGGTACTATTTTCTTGGATGAAGTGGGCGAATTACCATTAACAACTCAAGTACGATTACTCAGAATTCTTGAAAACGGAGAGTTTCTAAAAGTGGGCTCTTCACAAGTACAAAAAACAAATGTGCGCATTGTAGCGGCTACCAATGTCAATTTATTTGATGCTATCGAAAAAGGCAAATTTCGAGAAGATTTATATTATCGATTAAGCACTGTAGACATAACACTACCCCCTTTGCGAGATAGAAAAGAAGACATCCATCTCTTATTTCGAAAATTTGTCGCCGATTTTGCCCATAAATACAAAATGCCTCCTATAAAACTCGATGATGCTGCTGTTTTCTTATTGCAAAAATTTCGATGGAGCGGCAACATCAGACAGTTACGAAATGTAGCCGAACAAATTTCGATTTTAGAAATAAACCGCGATATTTCAGCCGCTACATTACAAACTTATTTGCCAGAAGAAGGAAGTAATTTACCATCGGTAATTAAAGACCGTAAAAACGATTCTGATTTCAACACCGAAAGAGAGATTTTATACAAGGTGCTTTTTGACATGAAAAGTGACTTGCATGATTTAAAAAAACTGACCCTTGAATTAATGCAAAACGGGGTAGCAAATGTAAAAGAAACTAATTCGAAGTTAATCAAAAAAATATATGGGCCTAATGAAGATGACAGTGAAATAGATTTTGAAGAAGAACCAAATACCGCGGTAATTACAACACAAACTGCAAGTACTAATTATCAAATTCAAGAGGATAGTTATCAATTTGCCGAAAGTATCGAAGAGGAAGAGGTGCTACGACTAGAACAAAAAGAAATTGAAATGATAAAAAAATCATTAGAGAAAAATAAAGGAAAACGAAAAATGGCTGCCGATGAACTGGGAATTTCAGAGAGAACACTCTACCGAAAAATAAAACAGTTTGATTTGTAAAAACAAATGAAATTCCAAAAAATAAATTCCAAATTCCAACTTTGAAAATTCATATATTTGAAAAATGATTGTAAATTTCAACCAAAATTGGAATTTAGACCCGAGTCCCTGATAATTATCGGGACGAACAGGCGAAGCAATTTCAAAAATTGGAATTTACCAGACATCTTATGAGAAAAATACATCTTTTTTTGTTTCTAATTTTATTATTTATAATAAGTAGTTGTTCTGTTTACAACTTTACTGGTACAGGAAAAATTGATGCAAAAACGTTTCAAGTCAGTTATTTTCAAAACAATGCCGAGTTGATTGAACCGGGAATCGAAAGAACTTTTACACTTCAACTCCAAGATATAATCCAGAATCAGACCAACCTTAATTTAGTTAAATCAGGAGCTGATTTATCGTATGAAGGGGAAATTACAAATTACAACATCAGTCCTATGACTGCCACTGCAGACCAGCAAGCTTCGCAAAATAGACTTACTATTAGTATCAATGTTAGATTTGAAAATAAAAAGAAAGAAACGGATAATTTTGAGAAATCATTTAGCTTTTTTTATGATTATCCCGCGACACAACAACTTACTGGGTCAAATCTTAAGGATGCGTTAAAAATAATTTTCGAAAGAATTACACAAGATGTATTTAATGAATCTCTAGCAAAATGGTAATAACCAGTTGGCAGATAGCCTTTTTCAGCAAGCAGTTGAAATCTGACTCGAGCCAAAATGGAGAACAGGCGAAGCAAATCTAAAATCTAAAAATGAATGTAACCGATTTTACATATTTAATTAACAAACCCGATGCCATCAACGAAAAACAAAGTGATGCTTTAGAAAAAGTATTAGTTGAATTTCCTTTTTTTCAAAGTGCTAGGGCTTTACAATTGAAAGGTTTATATAATCTAAATAGCTTTAAGTATAATAATGCATTAAAAACTACTGCCGCATATACAACAGATAGAACCGTTCTCTTTGATTTTATTACTTCGAATACATTTGTAGCCATCCAAAAAGGCTTATATGAAAAAAAATTATTAGAACTATTAGACATTGGAGTTGTTGATCATGAAATAATAAAATCTGAATTAAGTGTTGAGCCTAAAATAAACAAATTAGAAGACTCTATACTTACTTCCATAAAAGGGGCTACAGAAATTAATGAAGCAACAAAATTAGCAATCGAAAAACTAGACATTGGAAAACCTTTGGATTTTTCAATAAATGAGAAACATTCCTTTCAAGAGTGGCTTCAATTATCAAGAATACAACCAATTGTAAGAGAAAACAAAAGTCATTCAGAAAACAATGACTTAGAATTGCAAAAAAAGAAAAAAACGGAAATAATTGATAAGTTTATCGAATCAAACCCGAAAATTTCACCCGTTAGACAAGACACCGCTAAAACACCGTATTTAGAATCAAGCCAAACTGATAAATCCTATTTAATGACCGAAACTTTAGCAAGGGTCTATTTAGAACAAAAAAAATATCAAAAAGCCATTCAAGCTTATGAAATATTAATTTTGAAATATCCAGAAAAAAGTAGTTTCTTTGCAAACCATATTTCAGACATAAAGATTTTACAACAAAATAATAAATAAACAATGAGCACATTTTCAATTTTTTTAGTTTTAATAACAATAGTTTGCTTTCTATTGATAGTAGTTATTATGGTACAAAACCCTAAAGGAGGCGGGTTATCATCTGCAATAGGCGGTACTCAAATGCTAGGAGGAGTACAAAAAACCACCGACTTTTTAGATAAAAGTACTTGGACATTAGCTACAATATTAATTGCACTTATATTGCTATCTAGTTTGAGTTTTGTAGGTTCATTAAGCGATACTGATTCAAAAATTATTGATAAAACTGAAACATCTGCTCCAACAAGTAGTAGTCCTGTAAAATCAGCTCCCGTTCAAAGCACACCAGCTACAACACCAGCAAAAAAATAATTTTTACAATACAATATTGGAATGCCAGCCTGTCAAAGCTGGCATTTTTTTTAAGAAAAAATGTCAGTTTAATTTAGTTGGCATAATTTCTGAAAAACTTCTTTTTATAAATTAAATAACAAAAATAATTATAATATGGCATTAAATATTAAACCGCTTTCAGACCGAGTTCTAATAGAGCCCGTTGCTGCAGAAACGAAAACCGCTTCTGGAATTTTTATCCCCGACACTGCTAAAGAAAAACCTCAAAAAGGAACTGTTATTGCAGTTGGAAAAGGCACAAAAGACCACGAAATGACTGTGAAAATTGGTGATACAGTTCTTTACGGAAAATATGCAGGAACAGAATTAAAACTAGAAGGAAAAGATTATTTGATTATGCGAGAAGATGACATTCTTGCGATAATATAAATAAAATAAGCCTTTAGCTATGGCTATTGGCAACAAAAATAAATAATAACAACCGCAGTAGCCCTAGCCAAAAGCTAAAAGCCAACTGCCAAAAGCTTAAAAAAATGGCAAAAGATATAAAATTTGATATTGAAGCACGTGATGGTTTAAAACGTGGCGTTGACGCATTAGCAAATGCAGTAAAAGTAACACTAGGTCCAAAAGGACGTAATGTTATAATTGGAAAATCATTTGGAGGTCCAACCGTTACCAAAGATGGAGTTACTGTTGCAAAAGAAATTGAATTACAAGACCCATTAGAAAACATGGGAGCTCAAATGGTGAAAGAAGTAGCTTCTAAAACCAATGATTTAGCTGGAGATGGTACTACAACTGCTACTGTATTAGCTCAAGCTATTGTGAAAGAAGGACTTAAAAACGTTGCTGCTGGTGCTAATCCAATGGATTTGAAACGAGGCATTGACAAAGCCGTGGAAGCTATCGTTACCGATTTAGCTAAACAAGCAAAAGTAGTAGGAAGTGATTCTGAAAAAATAAAACAAATTGCTTCCATTTCTGCAAATAATGATGAAGTAATTGGCGAATTGATTGCCAATGCTTTTGCAAAAGTAGGGAAAGAAGGTGTGATTACGGTTGAAGAGGCAAAAGGAACAGATACGTATGTAGATGTTGTGGAAGGAATGCAATTTGACAGAGGGTATTTATCTCCTTATTTTGTTACCAATCCAGAAAAAATGGAGGCAGAATTAGAAAATCCTTACATCCTTTTATATGATAAAAAAGTTTCGTCTTTAAAGGAATTATTACCAGTTTTAGAGCCAGTTGCGCAATCTGGAAAACCATTGTTAATTATTGCCGAAGATGTTGATGGTGAAGCATTATCCACATTGGTAGTCAATAAACTAAGAGGAGCCTTAAAAATTGCTGCTGTAAAAGCACCAGGTTTTGGAGATAGAAGAAAAGCAATGTTAGAAGACATTGCTATTTTAACAGGTGGAACCGTAATTTCTGAAGAAAGAGGTTATACTCTTGAAAACACCACTATCGAAATGTTAGGAACAGCCAAAAGAGTTACTATCGATAAAGATAATACTACCTTGGTAAGCGGTGCTGGTGAAGCCGATATGATTAAAAATCGTGTGAATCAAATCAAAGGGCAAATGGAAGCAACTACTTCTGATTATGATAAAGAAAAGTTACAAGAGAGATTAGCTAAGTTAGCGGGTGGAGTTGCCGTACTATATGTTGGTGCTGCATCTGAAGTAGAAATGAAAGAGAAAAAAGACCGAGTTGACGATGCGCTGCATGCTACTCGTGCTGCTGTTGAAGAAGGTATTGTTGCAGGTGGTGGCGTTGCTTTATTAAGAGCAAAACAATCACTTGCTACTTTAAAAGCAGATAATGCTGATGAAGCTACAGGTATTCAAATTATCTCTCGTGCTGTCGAATCTCCATTAAGAACTATCGTTGAAAACGCAGGATTGGAAGGTTCAGTAGTAGTAGCAAAAGTAGCCGAAGGAAAAGGAGATTTTGGATACAATGCTAAAACTGACGAATATGTAGATATGCTAAAAGCAGGTATTATCGACCCTAAAAAAGTAACCCGAATTGCGCTAGAAAACGCCGCTTCAGTAGCTGGAATGATTTTAACTACTGAATGTGCATTGATTGATATTAAAGAGGAAAATGGTGGTCACAGTCCTATGGGCGGTGGAATGCCAGGAATGATGTAATCTCATCCTAACCTTACCAAAAGGAAGGAACTAAAAATAGAAGTTCGAAATTTCCTGAAATAAAAAAATCCGTCTTGAATTATTTCAAAACGGATTTTTTTTATAAATGTATTCTTTTTTTCAACAGCTTAAACAAAACAGGAAGCGTTGTGATAAGCACAATTCCAATGACAATAAATTCTATATGCTCTTTTAAGTCAATTCCAAATCTTTCTATGAAAAAAGCTGACAAATAATGTCCAGCAAAAATCATACTAAAAGACCATAAAACAGAACCCAAAATATTATTGAACATAAATTTTTGTTTGTTCATAGAAGAAATTCCAGCGACTATAGGAGCAAATGTTCTGAAAATTGGTAAGAATCTAGCAAAAATGATAGCTTTCCCTCCATATTTATCAAAGAAATCTTTGGCTTGAAGGAGATACTTTTCTTTGAACCAAAAAGTATCTTTCTTCTTATAAAGATAGGTACCGCTCTTTACTCCAAACCAATATCCGATGGTATTCCCTAAAATCCCAGCAACGGAAACTAATGAAGACAATAAAACAACATTAACAAAATCACTCCCAACATTGATTTGTTGGGTTAATAATTCACTATAAATACCAGCCAAAAACAGTAAACTATCACCCGGTAGAAAAAAACCTGCAAACAAACCTGTTTCGGCAAAAATGATAAAAAGGATTACCAACAACCCAATCTTAATTCCTCCCATTTCCATTAGGATATAGAATTCAGGATTTAATAATTGCTTCCAATCAAAACTATTCATAAAATGATTTTAAAAAATTCGATTGTGAAAGTAATTATTATTTAGGGAAACTACACTATCAAAAGAATCCTTTTCTGCTTTTTTAATATATATTTAGCAAAACAGTTAAATACATACTATTTATGACTTTAGTTTATTATTTAAGCTTTTCATTTCTTTGATATTGACAACAACTATGCAGCTTATTATAGGTTTCATCAGTAGATTTAACCTCCCCTGCATCATGTCCGACTTTTGTCACAGCCTTTTTCACATCCAATACTGATGTTTTCTCTTCATTAATAGTCAAAGCCAATTTATGTGTTTCAATATCCCACATAGCCGATTTTACTCCATTGACCGAGAAAGCGGCTTTCTGAATTCTCCTTTGACATTGTTCGCAATTACCATTAACAACAATGGTATGCTTGGCATTTTTATTCTTTTTTTCTTGAGCTTGTGTAGAAAGTGAAACAAATAGTAGCAACATTCCTAAAATTACATTTTTCATTTTTATTAATTTTTAAATTTGATATTAATTTATACAATTGAAATTGCTATTGTGATTGTGATTATTTTATTTTAAATCGAAGTCCTGCATAAAACATTTGACCAAAAATGGGGGCATACACAATTGACGCGTCAAATGTCGAGCCAAAAGGATTATCACTGCCAAGTATTGCTTTTTCTTGTTTGTAATTACCAATATTTTCACCACCAACATAGACTTCAAATGTACTAGAAAAAGTTCTAGTGATTTGAGTATTCAACAATGAATACGATGGTGAATATTCAGGTAATCTATCCTTTAATGGATTGGATAATGTATTAGGTAATCGCTGTGCTCCCATCCAATTGTAAGTGAAATCAAATTTCCATTGTTTCCCTTTCTCTTTGATATGAGTTTCAAAAGCTAGATTAGCAAAAAAACGATGCTTAGCTTGTAATGGTCTTTCAAATCTCCCGTTACTATAATCAGTTTGAATATCATAATATTTATAGGCTGTTCGCAAATCAAGGTGTTTCATCAATTCAACATTAAAATCAAATTGAAAACTATTAGCATACGATTTTCCATTTAAATTGTAAAAATGAACCTGTTGTGTCCCGATAGCTATCGGGATTGCATACAAATCTACTACGACTTGGTTATCAAAATCGGTTCTATAAAAATCGATTCCAACATCTGATTTTTTACCAAAAAGCAAAAAACCTTGAGAGAAACTCAATCCGTAATTCCAAGCAATTTCTGGATTCAATCCATATAACTTTCCGTTAGTATCCATAATATCAAACATTCTTGAACTTGCAAAAAGGGCTTGATTTTCTGCAAAAATATTAGCACTTCTCTTTCCTCTTCCGACCGATGCTCTCAAAACGGCTTTTTCCCATGGATTATAACGAATATGAAGTCTTGGCGTGATAAAAAAACCTAAGCGATTATGATTGTCAACACGTCCTCCAGCAATAAGGCTGAAATTTGAGGTGTTATCAAAAGTATATTCAAAAAAAGCACCAATTGAATTATCTATTCTGCCAAAATCTTTCAAATTGACAAATTCTTGGTATTGGTCAGAAGCAAAATTGAATCCCGTAGTGAATTTATTCATCGTATTATTAATAATAGAGTTGAAAATCAAATTAGAATAAAAACTCTTTTGCTTGATATTGTATTGCTTTAAACCAAAATAAGATTCTTGATTATGACTATTATACGCATTTTGAAACCCAAAACTTTGATACGGCATATCTGGAAAAACATAGCCCAATTTGGTAGAAACATCGATACGTTCTGTATTAATTTCTGAACCCCACAAATCAGTCATTCCTTTGTTCTTGTTTGGGTCAAAGTCAATCTCGCCAGTTTGTTTTTTATCATTCATATATTTTAAATTGATAAAACTCACCCAGCCTTTAGTAGCATCAGTATATTGCCAACGATTCAAAACATTAATTTGCTTTGCTAATGGATTATCCAAAAAACCATCGTCATTCATATCGTTTTTTGAAACTCTGGTGTTACCGTGAACAAACAAACTAGTGAGCCATTTGTCCGAAATTTTGGTGTTGAAATGGGTGTTTACTTCGAAACGGCTATCCGTCGAGCCATAAGCATTCAAGAAAAAAGGAATGTTGTTAACGGGTTTAATTAGTTCAGTATTGATTTGTCCCGAAATACTTTCGTATCCATTGACTACACTACCAGCGCCTTTAGTAATTTGGATACTTTCGACCCAAGTGCCTGGTGTAAATGACAATCCATAAGCTTGAGATGCCCCTCGAACCGAAGGGATATTTTCTTCGGATATCATTAAATAGGGGCTAGTTAAACCCAACATTTTAATTTGTTTCGTTCCTGTCAACGCATCCGAAAAATTGACATCGATGGAAGGATTTGTCTCAAAACTTTCTGCCAAATTACAACAAGCAGCTTTGAGCAATTCCTTGCTTGTTAGAACTGTAGTGTTAGCAGTAGTTTTAAGAGATTTAATTAATGCTCTTTTATTTGAAATGACTTTTACTTCTTGTAATGTGTCTTGAGAATAGGTTCTAAATATAGCCAGCAATACAAGTAAAAGTATTGAAAATTGTTTTTTCATGAGAATAATTTTAATGTTATAAAAAATGCAAACCAGTATGATCTACTTATAAGCAAACATTAAAATCAAGCGTAAAAAAGGAATTGGTGGTATAATTTGAAGAGTGGTGGCGCATGAGCTTCACAACAATAAGTGTCATTGTTATCACTTTTAAAAAATACATTTTTAGAAAAAACAAAAGGTTTCCAGTCCACTAAAGTAAAGGTAAAATCAGCTAAAAATGATACCGAATCAAAAGACACATTTTCTAATTTTTTTTGAAAATGAAAAACTTTATCATTACAACAAGATGATTTTTTTTCAAAAACACCACAGCAGTTTTCTTCAGAACTAATGTTTTGAAATTGGGTATTTAAAGAAATAGACACTATTGCATCATTACAATAATGAACATTAAATGCCAAGCCTATATTGGAAACCAATATAAAAAAAGTTAATAATACACTAATGTGTTTTTTAATTATCATGGTGTAAAAATAAACAAAATTGAAATCATATTACCACAATAACTTACTAATTTTTAGGGGTTTGCAATTGAAAATAAAATGCAGGTAGAAATAATAATAATAAAATAGGCTGAATCAAAAATCTTCGGATATAAAACAAAGCCATTTTATTGGTTTCATCAAAACAATAAATTGCCAAATACAGTGCTGTAATTAACAACACAAAAAAAGCGGCATACAAGAGTATGGAAAATTTAATGGCTACAATGTCTTTAAACAAAACATAAATAATAGCCAATGACAGAACCGTATTTAAAAAATACCTGGAAACCAATCCAAAAAACAACTTGATCCCATCTATTTCGGGTATGGGTAAATTATAATAATCGGTTTTAAAATACATCAAAAAGGGATCATAAAACAATTTATCCTCATAAGCTCTTATTAATATTAACAAAAGGATAAAAGGTATTGTTACTACAATTCTAAATTTATGATTTAGTATCTGATGTCTTAGCATATAATGAAAATTTACGAATCCAAATTATCCACAACATAAAAACCGAACTATATATAAATAATGGAAAAAAAACTCTATGTAAAACGGGTTCTTTATTAGGAAAATAATACAACAAAACACATAAAATGGCGATGCGCAACATATTTAAAATATGTAAAAGTAGACTTCCTCCTATGATATATAAAACAGTAGTTTTAATTTTGCCTGAAAATGCAATTATAAAAGAAGAAAATAGAATAATGACATTTATACCATTACAACCCTCAATTATTCGGGCTATGAATATTTTTTTATAAAAAAATTTAATACCCGGCTCCATAGAATCTGGAATAATTCCAGCATCATAATCAAAATAAAGCAAAATGTCTTTGGTCTGTTTTGCCACTAATCTAGTAATACCGTCAATTTCAAATTTCTTGACATCATATTTATCAAGGTAGCCCTCATACACAATGGTAAAAAGCAAATAGCTCAACAGAAACTTTCCTATAAATAGCAAGAATGGTTTATATAGAACTAAATACTTTTTCAAAATGAGGCTTTTTAAAAAATTTATATAAAAATACATAATTCATTTAAATACTTTTACAAAAAAAATGGAAAAAGTGAAATTTGAACGATTACACCCAAAAATTATAGAAATTAGGTCAAATTCTATGCTTTCAAGAGAAAAAAAACTTCTTGCAATTTGTCAGCTGCTGCATGATTCTATCGAATATTATACTTGGGTAGGTTTTTATTTTGCTAATCATGAAAACCAAACTTTGCATCTGGGACCTTATGTTGGGGCTGAAACTGACCATACCGTTATTCCTTTCGGAAAAGGTATTTGTGGACAAGTGGCCGTTTCTAACAAAAACTTTGTGGTGCCAGATGTTGCGGCACAAGATAATTATATAGCATGTAGCCTAACCGTAAAATCTGAAATAGTAGTTCCTCTTTTTGTAAACGGACAAAACATTGGACAAATTGATATTGACAGCCACGTTTTGAATCCGTTCACTGAAGATGACGAGCGGTTTTTGGAGTTTGTGAATGACCAGATTGCAAAGTTATTTTAAATTTCGAAATCTTTTTTTGAATCTTTCTTTTTCAAATTTAAAGCTCTAATTCAATTTTCTTTATTACTTTTGTTTAAAGTTTATTTCTTTTTATTAAACAAAATGAAAACAGTAATTATTACACACAATGAAAAAAGAAAGACCTGATATTATCGTATATTCTGAAGAAAAAGGCTATAACGCGAGTAAACTAGAATATTCGACATCGGTAGGCGCGCCTGTTATTAAAATGGATAATGTTGTAGCATGGAAAAGCAGAGGGATTCAAAATGTAAATAAAGAATTTGAACAAAAATTCAACGAGCTAAAATTAGAATATCAAAAACTAATGGAAGAATACAAATGGAATGACATCGTTTATAATGCTAGATTTTCGTTTGAACCTGTTATTGGCGAAGTGTATCACATGTATATTGGCGAAGACGGAATTCATTTTTTGTCTTTGATTTCCCCACAAGAGTGGAACAAAAAGTACGTTGCAACTTTCAAATTAAATAGCAACAAAAAATGGATTGTTTTAGAACAAGATGAAACAGCATTGTTTTAATTACTCCATTATTTAGCTTTATAACTCTATTCTTTAACTATTCAAACCAAAAATACTATAATCAAAATGAAAAAGCACTTTTCTTTCGAAGCTATAATGGAAATGCCCAAACATCAAAAAACTCATTTCATCAATAGTTTAGGTGGTTTCAAGAGTGTTTCTTTACTAGGAACTAAAAATAATTTAGGACAAACTAATTTAGCCATTTTTAGTTCTATATTTCATATTGGAGCACACCCTCCTCTGATTGCTTTGATTTTTAGACCAAGCCCACCAGAGCGTGATACACTTCGGAATATTTTAGAAACAGGGTTTTACACTATCAATCACATCAACGAAAACATCTATAAACAAGCACATCAAACTTCTGCTCGATATGATAATGAAATATCTGAATTTGAAGTAACTGGCTTACAAGCTGAATTTAAAAGTAATTTTTTAGCCCCTTTTGTAAAAGAAAGTAACATTCAAATTGGAGTTGAATTCAAAGAAAGAATAGATATTTCTATTAACAATACCATCATGATTATAGGTCTAATCAAAGAAGTTTATGTTCCCGAAGAGTGTTTGGGCGTAGATGGTTTTTTAGACCTTGAAAAAGCAAACACCCTAACCTGTTCAGGACTGGATAGTTATCACAAAACTTTAAAAATAGACAGATTGAGTTATGCAAAACCTGACAAAGAGTTAACTTCAATATAATATTTTGACTCATCAAGCTATAAATATTGTTTGGTTCAAACGGGACTTACGTTTTACTGACAACGAAGCATTATTTCATGCACATCAATCTGGATTGCCTTTATTGCTGGTATATTTTTTTGAACTTTCAGTGATGAATTATGATGATGCTGACATACGGCATTGGCGATTTGTTTACGAGTCAATTCAAGATTTACAACGAAAACTAACTATTTGTAACAGCAAAATCTATTTTTTTCATAACGAAGCCAAAACCGTTTTTTCAGAATTAGTGCAACACTTTAATGTACAAACTGTTTTTTCGCACCAGGAAATTGGTAATAAAATCACTTTTGATAGAGATATTGCCATGCAAAAATTTTTTCGGGAAAACAATATTGTTTGGAAAGAATCTCAAATGCATGGTGTAATTAGAAAATTAAAATCGAGAGAGCATTGGGACAAACGTTGGGAAGACATAATGCGCGACACACCAAAAATACTCAAAGAAACCGATTTGAATTTAGTCTCTATAAAGGATGATTTTTATAAAAAAATAAAAGGCGAAAACCTAGCAGCTGAAATCACAACGCCCAACAAAAATTTCCAACAAGGTGGCGAAAATCTAGCCTGGCGTTATTTAGACAGCTTTGTTAAAGAACGCTATGTAAATTATAGCAAACACATTTCGAAACCGGCTTTGAGTCGCAAAGGCTGTAGCCGATTATCACCGTATTTAGCTTACGGAAATATTAGTATGCGAATGGTGTATCAATACACCAATCAATTTTATGAAACATCCAAAAACAAACGTGCCATTCTCAATTTTGTTTCTAGATTGCATTGGCATTGCCATTTTATGCAAAAATTTGAAGATGAATGTCGCATGGAGTTCGAAAATGTAAATCGTGCATATAATACATTGGTAAAACCCAAAAACGAAGCCTATATCAAAGCTTGGCAAGAAGGCAAAACGGGTGTTCCAATTGTGGATGCCTGTATGCGATGTTTGGTGGCAACAGGTTATATCAATTTTAGAATGAGGGCTATGGTGGTTTCGTTTTTTACGTTTAATTTATGGCAAGATTGGCGCGAATTGCATTTTTTGGCACGGCAATTTTTAGATTATGAACCGGGAATTCATTATCCTCAAATTCAAATGCAATCAGGCACAACGGGAATTAATACTATCCGAATTTACAATCCAATAAAAAACTCTGAAGAACATGATTCTGAGGGGATTTTTATTAAGCAATGGATTCCAGAATTGACAGAAGTGCCAATTTCGTTACTTCACGAACCTTGGAAAATGAACCTTATTGAACAACAATTTTATAACTGCGAAATTGGAAAAGATTATCCTGAACCAATTGTAAATATTGACGAAACCCGAAAATATGCCAGCGATATTGTATGGAGCTTCCGCAAAAAAGATGAAGTTAAGGAAGAAGGTAAACGAATTTTGAACAAGCATGTTTCAAACCCAAATTCTAAAAAGAGAATTACAAAACAAAAAAAAGCAAATTAAAAAATGATACTATTTTTAAAAGCAAATTGGGAAAACATCATCATGGTCAATTATGAAATTGACCCTAAAACCCTAACGCCTTTTTTGCCCAAAGGCGTTGATTTGGATTTGTTCAACGAAAAATGCTACATCAGTTTGGTAGGGTTTATGTTCAAAAAGACAAAATTATTCAATATTCCAGTGCCGTTATTTGGCACTTTTGAAGAAATAAATTTGCGCTTTTACGTAAAACGAACAGAAGAAAACGGGAGTACAAAACGAGGTGTTGTTTTTATCAACGAAACCATTCCGTATCCAATTGTAGCTTGGACAGCCAATAAATTGTACAACGAACAGTATACGGTCGTACCTACAAAACATAGAATTGTAGAAGAAAATTCAATAAAGAAAGTAAAATTTGAATGGTTGATAAACCAAAAATGGAATTCAATTGACGTGACTTCATCAAGTGGATCCGATAAAATGCAACTAAATTCTATGGAGAGTTTCATCTACGAACATTATTATGGTTACACTAAAATTGGCGAAAACGAAACAGAAGAATACAAATTACAACATCCAAGTTGGAAGGTAAGTGAAGTTCTTGATTTTAAAATCAATTGTGATTTTGAAGCTATGTACGGGAAATCATTTGCCGTTTTAAACCAAACAAATCCCGAGGCAGTTTTCATTGCCGATGGATCGGCAGTAGCCATAGAATGGAAAAGAACTAGACTCAATTTAATGAATTCCCTCTCCTTTGATGAGGGGTTGGGAGAAGATTATGAAAGCTGTTAAAAAACAAAACTTACCCGCAAAAATTTGCATCGTTTGCAACAAACCTTTCGCTTGGCGAAAAAAATGGGAAAAGGTTTGGGACGAAGTAAAATATTGTAGCGATAAATGTAGAAAAAGCCGCTAGCTATTGGCATTTAGCCTTTAGCTGAAAATTTGAAATTATGTAATAACAATGCGATCTGCTAAAAGCTAACCGCAAAAAGCTAAAAAAAATGCAAAAAAAGCTACGATTAATTCTCGGTGATCAATTGAATATAAATCATTCTTGGTTTGAAACCAAAGATGATTCGGTTACTTATGTAATGATGGAAATTCGTTCTGAAACCGATTATGCCACCCATCACATTCAGAAAATTGTGGGCTTCTTTTCGGCTATGCAAGAATTTGCAGAAGATTTAAAATCAAAAAAACATAATCTGATTTATTTTCATTTAAATGACGCAACTAATTTGCAAGCGTTTGATAAAAACATTCAATACCTAATCGAAAAAGAGCAATTCACCCATTTCGAATATCAGTTGCCTGATGAATATCGTTTAGATGAATTACTTCAACACTTTTGCCAAACACTTTCCATTTCAACTTCTGTTGTCGATTCAGAACATTTTATGAGCACACGAGAAGAATTAGGCAATTTTTTTGAAGGGAAAAAATCATTTTTGATGGAAAGTTTCTATCACATGATGCGGAAAAAACATGACGTTTTAATGCAAGGCGATAAGCCTTTGACAGGAAAATGGAATTATGACGGCGAAAACCGAAAGACCACAAACCCACTCCACCGCTAGTTTTCGATAATGATGTGTCGGAAATTCTAACGGAAATCCAAAAAACCAACATTAAAACCATAGGAACTATTGATGCTAAAAACTTTGTTTGGCCTATTAACCGAAAACAATCGCTAGAATTATTGAATTTTTTTGTCACCGAATGTTTGTCGCTTTTTGGCAGCTATCAAGATGCTATGACGCCCAACGAATGGTCGTTGTATCACGCTCGGCTTTCCTTTTCGATGAATGTTAAAATGATTTCACCTTCCGAAGTTATCAATCGTGTGATTCAAGAATGGAAAAATAGTGAATACGAAATAGAATACAATCAATTAGAGGGTTTTGTGCGACAAATAATTGGCTGGCGCGAATACATGCGAGGTATTTATTGGAACAAAATGCCCAATTATGCCACAATGAATTATTTCAACCATGAAAATAAGTTACCTGAATGGTTTTGGACAGGAAAAACAAAAATGAATTGTTTGAAAGACGCCATCAATCAATCGCTGAATTATGCCTATGCACATCATATTCAACGGCTCATGATTACAGGTAATTTTGCACTTTTGGCTGGAATTCATCCTGACCAAGTCGATGCTTGGTATTTGGGAATTTATATAGATGCGATAGAATGGGTCGAAATTACCAATACCCGAGGAATGAGTCAATTTGCCGACGGAGGTATTGTTGGTACTAAACCGTACGTAAGTTCAGCCTCTTATATTGATAAAATGAGTCATTATTGTGGCAGTTGTTTTTACAAAAAAGCCATAAAAACGGGCGATAAAGCCTGTCCGTTTAATAGTTTGTATTGGAATTTTTATGACAAAAACGAAGACAAATTAGGCAAAAACCCAAGAATTGGAATGATGTACAATGTGTGGCGGAAAATGCAACCCGAAGCCAAAACAGCTTTATTAGAACAAGCCGATTATTATTTGAAAAATATAAATGAACTTTAAGTTTAAGAGTTTAAATGGTAGAATCCCTGAAACATCAATAAAAACAAATGAAAACAGCAATTGTTTGGTTTAAAACCGATTTACGATTAACGGATAATGAAACACTTATCAAAGCCATTGCGCAGAGTAATATTGTAATTCCTGTATATTGCTTTGACGATTCCCACTTTGAAAAAAATACTTATGGATTTGACAAAACTGGTAGTTTTAGAGCACAATTTTTATTAGAATCCTTACGCGATTTAGACACCAATTTAAGAGCATTGGGCTCCCAATTATTAATTTTAAGAGGTAAACCTGAGGTCAAAATACCAAGAATCGCGAAAGAATACAATGCGTACAAAGTTTTTGCAAAACGGGAAGTTTCGTTTGAAGAAAAGCAAACCGAAAAACGAGTTCAAAACGAACTTTTTAAATCAAGATGCGAATTCGAAACCTCTAGCACCAGTACTTTATACCACGCCGAAGATTTGCCTTTTTCCATCAAAGACATTCCAGATGTGTTTAATGATTTTAGAAAAAAAATCGAAAAAGACGCTACTGTTAGAACCGTTTTCGAAAAGCCTTTATCGATAAACTCGCCTAAATTTCCCGAAAGTGTTTTGCCTACTTTAGCCGATTTAGGTTTAGCGTCCAAAACCATCGATTCTAGAGCCGCAATACAATTTGCAGGAGGAGAAACTGAGGCAATCAGACGATTGAACCATTATTTTTTTGAAACAAAATACTTGTCCAATTACAAAGAAACTAGAAACGGAATGGTAGGCTCGGATTATTCATCAAAATTTTCGGCTTGGTTGGCTTTGGGATGTATTTCGCCACGATTAATTTATCAGGAAATCAAAAAATACGAAGGGCAATTTGGCGCAAACGATTCGACTTATTGGTTGGTTTTCGAATTGCTTTGGCGCGATTTTTTTAGGTTTATGTTCAAAAAACACCAAACCAAATTTTTCTTGTACGATGGAATAAAAACCGAGAAAGTAAACTCTAAATCATTGAACAAAAAACTACTTTCGCAATGGATTAATGGCACTACAAACTCCGATTTTATCAATGCTAATATGCTCGAATTGAAACTTACCGGCTTTATGAGCAATCGAGGCCGACAAAATGTAGCGAGCTATTTTTGTAACGAACTCAATATGGATTGGCGGTTTGGTGCCGCCTATTTTGAAGAACAATTGATAGATTATGATGTGTGCAGCAATTGGGGCAATTGGGCTTATCTTGCTGGTGTTGGTAACGATCCACGAGGACATCGATGGTTTAATATCGAAAAACAAGCCAGCGATTATGATAAAAATAAAGCGTTTAGGAATTTGTGGTTGAAATAGTTTACAAATATTATTTAATTTCGATACTAAAATTAGTACATTCGTTTTTCTAAAAATCCCTCTTATGAAATCATTTTTATTTGCTTTTCTATTTCTATTTGTTCCCAAACTGGCTATTTCACAACTAACTGCAAATGATGACGCAGTTTATCTTGATTCTTTATTTAATATAGGTAATGAAGAAAATTACAAATACATACAAATAATTAAAGATTTTAAAGTTCCTAATAAAGAAACGTATCAAATGGGTGTTTATTTTAAATCCGGAAAAATTCAGATGAAAGGGGCTACTTCAACAAATAATGGCAACAATAAAACTGGTCCTTTTTTTTATTTTTATGAAAACGGAAAAAGAAAATCTATTATAAATTATGAAAACAACATACCGGTTGGAACCTATTATGAGTTTCATAAAAATGGAGAAAAAAAATTAGAGGGAGTTTTGGTTGATAAAAAAGAAAATGTTATTCCTAATGTGCAAATAAAAAATGGTTGGAATGAAAATGGTATTCAAACTATAAAAGAAGGTAATGGCTTTTTTGAGGAGAGTTATTGTGAAGGGAGTTTGCGTTTTAATGATTTTGAAAGGGATTTTGGCTCAGGAAAAATTCTAAATGATTTAAAAGACAGTATTTGGACAGGATACAATGAGAAAACAAAAATCAGTTATAGAGAAAATTACAAAAATGGTGAATTGCTTGAGGGTGTTAGTATTGACTCCAATAAAGTGGAATATAAATACACTATTTTAAGTTACATTCCTCCTATTCCCAAAAAAGGAATGAATGATTTTTTTAAGTATATTTCTAAAAATTTCAACATTCCAAATAAAGATGGTTTAAATGGAAAAATTTATGTGTCGTTTGTAGTTGATGTTGATGGAAAACTTACAGATTTTAAAGTAGTAAGAAACGATATTGGTTACGGCACAGGAGAACAAGCCATCAGGGTTCTGAAAAGTTATGAAAATTGGATTCCAGCAGTGCAAAGAGGGAGAAAAGTGAGTTGTTCATTTACATTACCAATTAATATTCAATCTTCAAATTAATAAAAATGTTTTTTCATAATACATAATTGATAATAATTTTTTATCTTTGCGCCCGTCTTGCAATAGCTGTAGGGCATACATAACGATCATTTAAATAATATTAGCATGTATTTAACAAAAGAAGTTAAAGAAGAAATCTTCGCTAAACACGGAGGAAAAGCAGAAAACACAGGATCTGCCGAAGGACAAATCGCATTGTTCACACACAGAATCACACACCTAACTGAGCACTTGAAAAAAAATCGTCACGATTATAACACAGAGCGTTCATTGGTACTTTTGGTAGGTAAAAGAAGATCACTTCTTGATTACTTGAAGAAAAAAGAGATTAACAGATATCGTGAGATTATCAAAGTATTGAATATCAGAAAATAATCAATATACTAAAGAGGTGCGAAAGTGCCTCTTTTTTCATATAACCCTGTCAGGGTTTAAAACCCTGACAGGGATTTTTAAATAAAAAGGTTTGGTTTTTCATTGGGATTAAAGCAGTAACTACGCAACAATCCGCCTCGGCGGGACAAACAACACACAAACCCATTGTTTAACTTATAGAATTAAAAATTATGATTCCACAATTATTTGTAGAAAGTATCGATTTAGGTGATGGCAGAAACATCACAATCGAGACAGGTCGTTTGGCTAAACAAGCTGACGGATCTGTAGTAGTAAGAATTGGAAAAACTGTTATTTTAGGAACAGTAGTATCCTCAAGAAAAGCAAGTCCAGGTATCGATTTCTTACCATTGACGGTAGATTATCGCGAAAAATTTGCAGCAGCAGGACGTTTTCCTGGAGGTTTCTTCAAAAGAGAAGCACGTCCAAGTGATAACGAAGTGCTTACCATGAGATTAGTTGACCGTGTATTGCGTCCGCTTTTCCCATCTGATTATCATGCAGAAGTGCAAGTGATGATTCAGTTAATGTCTCATGACGAAGACGTTATGCCAGACGCACTAGCAGGATTAGCCGCTTCGGCAGCTTTAGCTTTATCTGACATTCCATTTGAAACTCTAATTTCAGAAGCTAGAGTTGGAAGAATTGATGGAAAATTCATCATCAATCCAAGTCGTGCTCAATTAGAATTATCTGATATTGATATGATGATTGGAGCTTCAACTGATTCTATCGCGATGGTAGAAGGTGAAATGAAAGAGATTTCAGAAGCCGAAATGGTAGAAGCAATTAAATTTGCTCACGAACACATCAAAAACCAAATCGCGGCGCAAGAGCGTTTGCAAGCTGCTTTTGGAAAAAAAGAAGTTCGCACGTACGATCAAGAAAGAACAGACGATGCTATTTACGCTAAAGTAAAAGCCGCGGCTTACGATAAAATTTACGCTATTGCAAGCAAAGGTTCGGCTAAACATGAACGTTCTGCTGCATTTGATGCTGTAAAAGAAGAAGTAAAAGCTTTGTTCACCGCCGAAGAATTGGCTGAAAACGGTGATTTAGTTGGGAAATATTTTTACAAAACCAACAAAGAAGCGGTTCGTAACGTAACCTTAGATTTAGGAACTCGTCTTGACGGAAGAAAAACTACAGAAATTCGACCAATTTGGTGTGAAGTAGATTATTTACCATCCGTTCACGGTTCAGCATTGTTTACACGTGGAGAAACTCAAGCTTTGGCAACAGCAACTTTAGGAACATCTAGAGAAGCCAACCAAATTGATTCTCCATCTGAACAAGGAGAGGAAAAATTCTATTTACATTATAATTTCCCTCCATTTTCTACAGGAGAAGCTCGTCCTTTGAGAGGAACTTCAAGAAGAGAAGTAGGTCACGGAAACTTGGCTCAAAGAGCCTTGAAAAACATGATTCCTGCTGATTGTCCTTATACCATTCGTATTGTTTCAGAAGTATTAGAGTCTAACGGTTCGTCTTCAATGGCTACTGTTTGTGCTGGAACTTTATCTTTGATGGATGCTGGTATTCAAATGATTCGTCCCGTTTCTGGAATCGCGATGGGATTGATTACTGATGGTGATCGTTTTGCAGTTTTATCTGATATTCTAGGCGATGAAGATCATTTAGGAGATATGGATTTCAAGGTAACAGGAACTTCCGAAGGAATTACAGCCTGTCAAATGGACATCAAAATAGACGGATTGAAATACGAAATCATGGAACAAGCTTTGGCTCAAGCTCGTGATGGACGTTTGCACATTTTGAATATACTTACTGAAACTTTGGCACAACCAAAAGCAGATGTAAAAGTATATGCTCCAAAAATTATTATGCGCACCATCCCAGGTGCCTTTATTGGTGCGTTAATCGGACCTGGTGGAAAAGTAATTCAAGAATTACAAAAAGCAACGGGTTGTACTATCGTAATTAATGAAGAAAACGAGATGGGAATTGTAGAAATTCTTGGAACGGATCCTGATGGAATTGCAAGAGTATTAGCAAAAATTGATTCTATCATTTTCAAACCACAAATGGGCGAAGCTTATGAAGTAAAAGTAATTAAAATGCTAGACTTTGGTGCAGTAGTAGAATATACTGATGCGCCAGGAAACGAAGTTTTATTACACGTATCTGAACTAGCTTGGGAACGTACCGAAAATGTTTCTGATGTAGTAAATATGGGTGATGTTTTTCAAGTGAAATACTTGGGAGTTGATCCTAAAACTAGAAAAGAAAAAGTGTCAAGAAAAGCACTTTTGCCAAGACCTCCGAGAGAGTCATAGATAAAAACACATACAGTTTTATAATTTTTAAACCCCAATTCATTTATTTGAATTGGGGTTTAAAATTAAAACGAAATTATTTTCAGGGCTTTTGTAACTTTTTCACAATCTCATACGTATAAACATTTGTACACTTAAAATTAAGGACAAACCTACTATGAGACAACTTAAAATTACCAAACAGGTAACCAATCGCGAAACAGCTTCATTAGACAAGTATTTACAAGAAATTGGAAAGGTGGATCTTATCACCGCTGATGAAGAAGTAGAATTAGCACAAAAAATAAAAGCAGGTGATCAAGCTGCCTTAGAAAAATTAACCAAAGCCAATTTACGTTTCGTAGTTTCGGTGGCTAAACAATACCAAAATCAAGGATTAACACTTCCTGATTTAATTAACGAAGGAAATTTAGGATTGATTAAAGCTGCGCAACGTTTTGACGAAACTCGTGGTTTTAAATTTATATCCTATGCCGTTTGGTGGATTCGCCAATCTATTTTACAAGCATTAGCTGAACAATCTCGTATTGTTCGTTTACCATTGAACAAAATTGGCTCTATCAATAAAATCAATAAAATGTATGCTTTGTTAGAGCAATCTAACGAAAGACCACCAACAGCTGAAGAAATTGCCAAAGAATTGGATATGACCGTAAACGACGTGAGAGAAAGCATGAAAAACTCAGGTCGTCACTTATCAATGGATGCTCCATTAGTTGAAGGAGAAGATTCAAATTTATATGATGTATTGCGTTCAGGAGAATCTCCAAATCCAGATCGTTTTTTAATTCAAGAATCTTTACGCACCGAAATTGAACGTTCATTAGAAACCTTAACTCCAAGAGAAGCCGATGTGGTTCGTTTGTATTTTGGTCTTGGCGATCAACATCCAATGACTTTAGAAGAAATTGGTGAAACATTTGACCTAACCCGTGAACGCGTTCGTCAAAT
The DNA here is from genome assembly GCA_031383535.1 of Flavobacterium sp. Lineage (GTDB taxonomy): Bacteria > Bacteroidota > Bacteroidia > Flavobacteriales > Flavobacteriaceae > Flavobacterium. The sequence continues at coordinate 1,917 of JANMZS010000021.1, read as the reverse complement.
TAAAGAAAAGGCCATTAGAAGATTGAAACATACATCAAGAAGCAAAATATTAAAAACCTATTTGGGCTAATAATAGCTAAAGCTCAATTTGTTTTTTAAAATCAATACTTAAACTCTGGTAAATTACCAGAGTTTTTTTGTTTAGAATATTTATCTTTGCAAAAAAATATTTACGAATCATGAGTAAAAACACAATCATCGCCCCATCAGTACTAGCAGCAGATTTCGCTAATTTGCAACGTGATATCGAAATGATTAATTCTAGTGAAGCCGATTGGTTTCATATTGATATTATGGATGGTGTGTTTGTACCAAACATTTCTTTTGGAATGCCTGTTTTAGATGCGATAACTAGGCACGCAAAAAAAACAATTGATGTGCATTTGATGATCGTTGATCCAGACCGATATATTAAAACTTTTAAGGATTTGGGCGCGGATGTTCTTACCGTTCATTATGAAGCTTGCACACATTTACACAGAACTTTACAAGCCATTAAAGCCGAAGGAATGAAAGCGGGTGTAGCTTTAAATCCCCATACCAGTATAGATCTTTTAGAAGATATAATTAACGACATTGATATGGTTTGCCTTATGAGTGTTAATCCTGGATTTGGGGGACAATCCTTTATCGAAAACACCTACTCAAAAATCGAGAAATTAAAAGCTTTAATTTTACGCAAAAATGCTTCTACCCTTATTGAAATTGATGGCGGGGTAACTAATAAAAATGCCAAAAAATTAGTTGAAGTTGGAGCTGATGTATTAGTTGCTGGTAATTTTGTCTTCAAGGCAGAGAATCCAATCGATACTATAATAGATTTAAAAAAATTAACTACTATTTAAATATAAAAAAGGCTCTTTTAAGAGCCTTTTTTATATTCTCGTTCCATAAAGTTAATTATTTCAGAAACTTGATCCACCCCTATTCTTTTTGCTTTTATCACTTTATTTCTATCTAGCAAATAAATAACTGGCGTTGAAAACACATCGTATTTTTCGATTACATTATTAAAGTGTACACCATCATAAACATTTATCCAATCGAGTTTGTTTTCAGTAATATATTTGATGTATTTTTCTCCCTCATTTTGGGTATATACACAATACACTTTTACATCTTTACCTTCTTTCAACAACTTATGATATTCTTCTAAAAGCTTTGGAATTTCAATCTTACAATGACTACAATCAACATCCCAAAAAGCTAATATCAAATAATCTGCTTTAATGTCCTCTAATTTATTAAACATTGCATTTATCCTAGTTTGGTTTTGATAAAATAACTTTGTCACTTCCTCACTTGTTTTAGCAGTTTCAAATCCCATTTTAACAATTTCATCTCTTTCTGATGCATTAATCATAGATAAACTAGGCGCTTTGGACCCTACTAATAATGGTCTTGCTTTATCAGCTTGTTTAATTATTTGCTTGATTACACCAGCATCATAAATCTCATTTGCTTTACCAGTTTTAAAATATTTATCTATTATGTGAACAAAAACCTTGTCAAACCCCATGACTTTTGAAGTTTCATAAGTATACGTAAAATGAGCCAATAAAAGTTTTCCTAGCAAATTTTTTGGTTCCGTTTTATTCATCATCCTATCAATTTCAACAGAAACTGAGTCGGGATGGCGCAAGACTAAATTGTCAAAATATTTATTAAGTTTATGATAGAAAAAGGGATTTCTTATCGTTCCATCATCTTTAAAATTCACATTGTCCCAATAGTGCTTTTTATAATACTGATACACCATCAGACTATCTGGTCTGCCATTCGAAGCTTTCGGAATATCTTTTAATAATTTATCAGACTTTAAATTTAAAACATCAGCTATATATTTGCCTTTTTTTTGTTCAATAAAATTATCTTCATACGCTTTAATTAAGGCGTCTAATTCTTTTTGCTTTGCAT
>JANMZS010000248.1:0-3733 GCA_031383535.1 Flavobacterium sp. | reverse complement strand
ACATTAATTCTAGCTTCTCGGTTAGCATTTTTTAAATCAAAAATTAATTGTGCTAAATCCTCAATAGAATAAATATCATGGTGTGGAGGTGGCGAAATTAACCCTACAAAAGGAGTTGAATTACGAGCTTCAGCAATCCACGGTAAAACTTTTTCACCAGGTAATTGCCCACCTTCTCCAGGTTTAGCACCTTGAGCCATTTTTATTTGTATTTCTTTTGCGCTTGATAAATAATGTTAAATTAGTTTCTGAAGTAGGTGTGGGAACTATTGCCGCTGGAGTTGCCAAAGCAAAAGCAGATGTGGTTTTGATTGCAGGGTATGATGGTGGAACAGGAGCTTCTCCATTAACATCATTAAAACATGCAGGACTTCCTTGGGAACTTGGTTTGGCCGAAGCTCAACAAACTTTAGTTTTAAACAATCTAAGAAGTAGAATTGTTGTAGAATGTGATGGACAATTAAAAACCGGTCGTGATGTAGCTATTGCAGCATTATTGGGTGCTGAAGAATTTGGTTTTGCCACTGCCCCACTTGTAGCTTCGGGTTGTATTATGATGCGTAAATGTCATTTAAATACATGTCCAGTTGGTATAGCAACGCAAGATAAAGAGTTGCGTAAAAACTTTAAAGGCACACCAGAACACGTTATTAATTTCTTCTTTTATGTAGCAGAGGAATTAAGAGGAATCATGGCTCAACTAGGGTTTAGAACTTTAGAAGAAATGGTTGGACAAACGCACAAAATAAATTCGAATAAAGCAATTACACATTATAAAGCGAAAGGTCTAGATTTATCTTCTATATTATACAGACCTGCTGCATATAGAAATATGGTGGTTAGAAATACCGAAAAGCAAGATCATGGTTTAGATGGTGTTTTAGATTTTCAGATATTAAAAGACTCCCATAGAGCTTTATATAGAAAAGAAAAAACAACTTTAAGCTATAATATAAATAACGTAAACCGTTCTGTTGGTGCCATTGTAAGTAATGAAATTTCTAAAATATACGGTCACCTTGGATTACCTGAGGATACTTTAAATATTAATTTTACTGGTTCGGCAGGACAAAGTTTTGGAGCTTTTAGTGCTCACGGATTAACTTTTACTGTTGATGGAAATACGAACGATTATTTAGGTAAAGGATTGTCTGGAGCTAAATTGATTGTCAAAAAACCAGCTACAGCAACCTTTATAGCCGAAAATAATGTTATCGTTGGTAACGTATGTTTATTTGGTGCAATCGAGGGAGAAGCTTATATCAATGGAATTGCGGGTGAGCGTTTTGCTGTTCGTAATTCTGGTGCAATTGCTGTTGTTGAAGGAGTTGGAGATCATGGTTGCGAATATATGACTGGTGGAAAAGTAGTTGTTCTAGGTAAAACTGGAAGAAATTTTGCCGCTGGAATGAGTGGTGGTATCGCCTACATCTACGATCCAGAAAATAAATTTACCAACGGATTGTGTAATACAGAATCTATCGCATTTGAAACTATTGAAGGTGATGAAGCAGATGAATTAAGGACATTAATCGAAAAACACGTAAGCTATACCAACAGTACGAAAGGAGCTAAATTATTAGCCGAATGGACTGATAGTTTGAGCAAATTTGTAAAAGTTATGCCTACAGAGTACAAAAAAGCATTAAAACGTCTAGAAACAGAAGAACAGATGGTAGAAGAATTAACAGCATAAACAATAATGGGAAAAGTTACAGGTTTTAAAGAATTCGAAAGAAAAGATGAGTCATACACTGCGGTAAAAGAGCGTGTAGCACATTATAATGAATTTACGGTTCCTTTGAGTGAAGCTGAAATTACAACTCAAGGATCTCGTTGCATGGATTGTGGAATTCCATTTTGCCATAGTGGTTGTCCTCTTGGAAATTTAATTCCAGATTTCAATCACATGGTACACCAAGGTGAATGGCAAAAAGCTTCTTGGATATTACACTCAACAAATAATTTTCCTGAATTTACAGGACGATTATGTCCAGCTCCTTGCGAAAAAGCATGCGTTTTAGGGTTAATTGAAGAACCCGTTTCGATAGAAAATATTGAAAAAAATATTGTTGAACGAGCCTTTGCAGAAGGATGGATTAAACCACAGCCTCCTAAAACAAGAACTGGAAAAACGGTTGCCGTAGTAGGTTCTGGTCCAGCAGGTTTAGCCGCTGCACAACAATTAAACCGAGCGGGACATTTAGTAACAGTTTTCGAAAGAGACGATGCTATCGGAGGATTATTGCGTTATGGTATTCCTAACTTCAAAATGGAAAAAGGAATTATCGAACGTCGTTTAACTATTTTAAAAGCAGAAGGAATTGAATTTAAAGTGAATACGAACGTTGGTGTCAATTATGACATTAATGACCTAAAAGCGTTTGATTCTATTGTACTTTGTGGAGGAGCAACAGAAAGAAGAGGTTTACCAACTCCAGGAGCTGATGCTGATGGTGTTGTTCAAGCTATGGATTTCTTAACCCAACAAACTAAAGTAGTTTTTGGACAAAAAGTAGAAAACCAAGTCATGGCAACGGGCAAAGATGTTATTGTTATTGGTGGTGGCGATACAGGTTCAGACTGTGTAGGTACATCAAATCGTCATGGAGCAAAATCAGTAACCAATTTTGAGATTATGCCAAAACCTCCAGTAGGAAGAAGCGAAACAACGCCTTGGCCATTTTGGCCTTTACAACTTAAAACATCTTCATCACATAAAGAAGGTGCAGAGAGAAACTGGTTGATTAATACTAAAGAATTTATTAAAGATAAAAACGGAAAATTAATTGCATTAAAAACAGTTAATGTGGAATGGAAAATTGTTCCAGGACAACGCCCAGAATTAATTGAAGTGGCAGGTTCAGAAAAAACATGGCCTTGTGACTTAGCCTTATTAGCTTTAGGTTTTACTGGTCCTGAAAAAACATTGAGCAGTCAATTAGGTCTAGAACTTGATTTCAGAAGCAACTACAAAGCAGAATATGGTAAATACCAAACCAATGTTCCTAATATTTTTACTGCTGGCGATATGCGCCGTGGCCAGTCATTGATTGTTTGGGCAATTTCTGAAGGTCGTGAAGCTGCCAGACAAGTAGATTTATATTTAATGGGAAATACCAATTTACCTACTAAAGAAGGTGGAGATTTACCTGGAGTCTAATAGTAACTAAATATTTTATAGAAGCCCTTGAATTATTTCAAGGGTTTTTTTTGTTTAAAAATTAGCAATTATAGCACTTTATGTTTATTTTAAAACATTTTGTTATAATTTGTTAGTTTTCAGTTTTTCTCTTGTGAGAATCGATAAAGAGTAATAAATTTGTCTAAAAAATAATACAATGCAAGCAAAAGAATTAGTACAATTAGCCGAACAATTTGGAAGTCCATTATACGTATATGATGCAGCAAAAATACAATCTCAATATAAAAGATTAACAAATGCCTTTTCTAAAGTAGAAAAATTGCGTATCAACTATGCCATGAAGGCATTATCGAATGTGGCTATTCTTCAATTATTGAGAGAAATGGGATCTTGTTTGGACGCTGTTTCTATCCAAGAAGTGCAATTGGGTCTTCATGCAGGCTATTCTCCAGATCAAATCTTTTTTACACCAAACGGGGTTTCATTAGAAGAAATTGAAGAAGTATCTGCATTAGGTGTTCAAATTAACATTGACAACTTATCTATATTAGAACAATTTGGAGCAAAACACCCACACGTTCCTGTTTG
>JANMZS010000224.1:0-7508 GCA_031383535.1 Flavobacterium sp. | reverse complement strand
TCTTTAGATACTGGTAGTGTTTTGAAACTTTGATAATAAATTCCGTAGGCTTGATCATTGGGCGAACCAGATTCAGCATCAAACCGCTCATTTTCAATTTGTAAATTATGAAACTCTAAATACTGTTTGCCAATAATTTTTATGGTGCTTAATGGGTCGGCTATGCCGTTACTACCATTACTTGCGGTCAAAATAGGCAAATTTCCTGTTCCGTAACTATTATATACAATAGGCAAACCAACAGTTCCAGAATAAGAAATCACAATTTGTCCAATGAAGGTATCGCCTTTTTTAAAGAGTATTATATCTCCAGCCGTTAACAACAATCCATTTAATTTTGAAATAGTTTTGAAAGGACTATTTATACTTCCATCATTTGCATCATTTCCAGAAGAACTGCTGAAATAGTAATTTGTAGCATAAGATTGAACTGCAAAAAAAGTTAATAATACAATTGTAATTTTTTTAAACATAATTTTATTTTAGTTAATAATATTATGTGAAATTGATTAAAAATAAACGAATTTACTATGTCAATACAGTCAATTTAAGGGTCAATCGATAGATAAATCAAGTTGTTAATAAAGTTAAATGAATAAAAATTATTCAGATAAACTAACGGATGAGAAGTTAACGAATTAAAAACAGCATGTTTTTAATTTTAAACTATACACTGCAAATAACATCAAAATTCAAAGTGATTACCTATTATTTACTATTTTGTTTAAAAAATACTTCTGTAGCACCTAAACCGTATTTCTGGTAATTAGCATCTTGAAAAGTTATACTATCATAACGACCCATTAAAAAATCCAATTCTGATTTTAAAACTCCTTCGCCAACACCATGAATAAAAACAATTTTTGGTATTCGGTTTCGAATCGCAAAATCAATATGTCTTTTTGCTGTTTCTGACTGCAAAGTAAGAATGTCATAATTAGACATGTTGCGATGATTTGGAACTAATTTTTCGATATGCAAATCAAATTCTGGAGCTGAGATTTCGTGTTTATCTTTACGTTCTTTAATAAAACTTCTAGGTTTAGGAATTTCTTTTTCTTTAGCAATTAATTCTGTATTAATACTTTTAATAGAATCTAGTAAGTTATTGGAATTGTTTATTTTAATCAACTTATTGACAAAAAAAGTCATCGTAAAACCATCCTCAGTTTCAAGGGTAATTTCTTTTCCTTTTATAGAAACCACAACCCCATTTATTGCCTCGTCCAAGACGCTAACTTTATCCCCTGTATTAAACATAATTTTTTCCTTTTTTTTTAATTTTCTATTTCTTGACTAATCAATATTTATGTTTGTTATTTGCAAACACAAAATGAATTGTTCTAATTTAATCTTGATTGTATTCGAATTAAGTGATTAGAATTGCTAATTTAGTAAAAATAATAATTTTAAGGAGTCGAAAAACAGGAAATAAAAATCATTAAAACCCTTCATTCCGTCACCATAATTAAAACTAACACATGCTATAATGCTCAAAAAAAAACTAGAGAAATACCTATTAATCCTAGCCTCGGGATCTCCAAGACGGCAACAATTTTTTAAAGATTTAGACTTGGATTTTGAAATACAATTAAAAGAAATAGAGGAGATTTATCCAAGCGGACTAAAACGAGAAGAAATTACCAACTATTTAGCCAAATTGAAAGCTAGTGCTTTTGAAGGGGAACTAAATAATAATGAAATTCTTATCACAAGCGATACTATTGTTTGGCACGATAACGCTGCATTAGGAAAACCAAAAAATGAGCAGGACGCGTTTAATATTCTAAAATCATTATCAAACGCAACACACGAAGTTATTACTTCGGTTTGTTTTAAAACTAGTAAAACTACAGCTTTAATTCACGAAGTTACCAAGGTAACTTTCAATAATTTAAGTGATGAAGCTATTGAGTATTATATAAAGAATTATAAGCCATTTGATAAAGCGGGTGCTTATGGCATTCAGGAATGGATTGGTTTTGTTGGAGTTTCAAAAATTGAAGGCTCTTATACTAATGTTATGGGCTTGCCTACCGATAAAGTATATGATTATTTAATTCATTTAGAATAAGTACTTGACTATTATAGCTGTTGGGTGTAATTATTAAATTGAACAAAAAAAGTTTAATTACTGGCATGGTTGTTGAGTCAAAAATAGAACACTTAAAAAAAACTGTTATCCATTTCCTTAATTAAAAAATTTAAAAAGATGAAAACATTAAAATTAATCGCGATAGGGATACTCTTTTCGATTTCCGCTACGATTTCCGCTCAAGTTTCAGTGAATGTAAATATTGGCTCACCTCCTGCTTGGGGACCAGTGGGATATTCTAACGTAGAATATTATTATTTGCCCGATATTGAGGCTTATTATGATATTCGGAATTCACAGTTTATTTATTTTAACCATGGAGAATGGTATCGACACAGATATCTTCCCAACCAATACAGAAATTATGATTTGTACAAGGGCTACAAAGTAGTTTTAAACGATTATCACGGTTCAAAACCGTACTCTTATTTCAAAAATCATAAAGTAAAATATTATAAAGGATATAAAGGCAGTCCACAAAGAATTATCGGAAACAGAAATGACAACCATAGTCACAATGATAATAGATGGGACAAAAATCAAAAAAATGGTAAGGAAAATAACGGTCATAAAAAAAACAGAGGCTAATTTTTGATTCCGTTTTTACAATAGGCACTTTAATTCAGATGCCAAAAGGCATAGTAGAACAAGGATTTTCTGTACAAATTTATGATTCCGAAAACTTTAGGGAGTGTCAAAAATCGAAACAGAGCTTCGAGGAATTAAACCTTAAAAAGATTAAAAGAGAGAACCATTTTTTAGTTCTCTCTTTTTTATGAAACCAATTATTCCATTTCAATAAAGAAAATAAAAAATAGTATGTTCTAATTCATGTTAATGACTATATTTGATTCTGTTGCAAATTAAATTTAAAAAAAATGCAAAAAGTCTTCATATTGCCTTTTATTATTTTACTTTTCACTTTACAAATAATAAATGCTCAAAAACCACAAAAACCTAATTCGGTTGAGATTTACAACCAAATCCAAAAACTAAATTTTCTAGGTTCAGTACTTTATATCGCTGCCCATCCCGACGATGAAAACACCCGATTAATTTCTTATTTTTCGAACGAGACTAAAGCAAGAACAGCCTATTTATCGCTAACTCGTGGCGATGGCGGACAAAACTTAATTGGACCTCAACTTCGAGAATTACTTGGAGTTATCCGAACCCAAGAACTTATTGAAGCTCGAAAAATTGATGGTGGCGAACAGCTTTTTTCTCGAGCTAATGATTTTGGCTTTTCTAAAAATCCTGAAGAAACATTACAGATTTGGGATAAAGAAAAGGTACTTGCGGATGTAATTTGGGCCATACGCAAATTTCAACCCGATATTATCATCAATCGCTTTGACCATCGTACTTCAGGAACTACACACGGACACCACACCGCTTCGGCAATGCTTAGTGTGGAAAGTTTTAATCAAAGTAATAATCCAAATGTATTTCCAGAACAATTAAAATTAGTGGAACCTTGGCAAGTAAAACGTCAATTTTTTAATCCTTCATGGTACTTTTTTGGAAGTAAAGAAAAATTTGCTGCTGCCGACAAATCAAATTATATTCCTTTACAAACAGGTGTTTATTACCAATCTATCGGGAAGTCAAATCAAGAAATTGCTGCTTTGAGTCGCAGTTGCCATCAGTCACAAGGTTTTGGTAGTTCGGGCGTTCGTGGCGAAGAAACCGAATATCTTGAACTCATTAATGGCGAAGCTCCAGCTGATAAAAAATTTCTTTTTGAAGGAATAGACACCTCTTGGAACCGTGTAAATGGCGGAAAACCGATAGGAGAATTATTGACAAAAATTTTATCTCAATATGATTTTAAAAATTCAGAAAATAGCATCCCAGATTTGGTCAAAGCGTATTCGATGATACAAGCTTTAGACGAAAAGCATTGGAAACCAATAAAATTGGAAGAATTAAAAACAATTATTTCATCTTGTGCTGGTTTGTATTTAGAAGCCATTGCTACTAATCAAGAAACTACACCCGGAAGTCAATTAAAAATTGAACTCGAAGCTATAAATAGAAGCAATATTAAGATGAATTTGGTTAATGTAACTACTTTAGCAAAATCACAAAAAATGACTCCAAATTTGGATTTAAAAAACAATGTTTTACAAAACATTTCCATTAACATTCAATTACCAAGCGATATAGAATACACCCAACCCTATTGGTTACAAGAAAAAGGAACTGTTGGAATGTATACTGTTAACGATCAAAACAAAATTGGAATTCCTGATATTATTCGCGAAGTAAAAGTCGTTTTTAAAATAAAAATTAATGATGTTGAAATTCCATTTGAGCGTACCGTAGTTTATAAATACACTGATGATGTAAAAGGCGAAGTATATAATTATCTAGATATCATTCCAGAAGCAACCAGCAGTATTATTGATAAAGTAACTCTTTTTAAAAACAGCAATTCCAGAACAATAGCAGTAAAAATAAAATCTGGTAAAGAAGTATTAAGTGGTGAAATACAACTAGAATTACCTAAAAACTGGATTGTTTCTCCAAAATCAATACCGTTTACTTTAAACAAAAAAGGAATGGAACAATTGGTGTATTTTGAAGTAACACCACCAAATCAAAATGAGGAAGCTATTGCTGCTAAAAGCGTTATTATCATTGATGGCAAAAAATATGATACAGATCAAATTATCATTGATTATAATCATATCACAAAGCAACAGGTTTTAAAACCTGCCGAAGCCAAATTGATTCGGATGGATTTAAATACAAATGACGCAAAAATTGGATATATCATGGGTGCGGGTGACGAAGTTCCAAATAGTTTAAAACAAATGGGGTATTCGGTATCATTACTTAAATCAGAAGAAATTACCCCAGAAAAACTAAATCAATTTGACGTAATCATCACAGGAATTAGAGCCTATAACACCCTACAAGGATTAGCAAATAAACAAGAGGTCCTTTTTGAATTTGTAAAAAACGGAAAAACAATGTTAGTTCAATACAATACATCGAGTGATATTGTTACTCCCAACATTGCCCCTTATCCATTAAAGATTTCTAACGATCGCGTAACCGAAGAAAATGCCGAGGTTCGATTTCTGGCTCCAGACCATCCTGTTTTGAATTATCCCAATAAAATTACTACAAAAGATTTTGAGGGCTGGAAACAAGAGCAAGGATTATATTATCCAAATGAATTTGATTCTGCTTTTACAGCTATCATTTCATCAAATGACAAGGGCGAGAATCCTAAAAATGGTGCCTTATTAATAGCATCTTATGGAAAAGGGTATTATATTTATACTGGTTTAAGTTTTTTTAGAGAATTGCCTGAAGGAGTTTCTGGAGCCTATAGATTATTAGCCAATATTATTTCTTTAAAAAAATCAGATACAATTACCCCTCAAAAATAAAACCCAAAATTTTAAAAATGATGAAAAGAAAAGTTGAAAATTGGAAAAAAAGTTACACTTGGGTTTTGCTAGCCAATGTGATTTATATTTTTATTTTTTTCTTACTCATGAAATTATATTCTTAAGCTATGCAAGTATTTGATTGGATTGTTCTGATTGTGACCTTACTTTTTATAGTAATTTATGGTGTTTGGAAAACAAAAGGAAGTGAAAATGTAAAAGAGTATATTTTAGGCAGTAACGAAACGCCATGGCATACCGTAGGACTTTCGGTTATGGCGACACAAGCTAGTGCTATCACTTTTCTATCAACACCTGGACAGGCTTATCATGACGGAATGGGATTTTTACAATTTTATTTTGGTTTACCCATAGCCATGGTGGTAATCTGCGTTACGTTTATTCCTATTTATCATAAATATAAAATTTTCACTGCCTACGAATATCTTGAAAAACGTTTTGATTTAAGAACTCGTTCTCTTGCAGCCATACTTTTCTTAGTTCAAAGAGGCTTAGGTACTGGACTTACTATTTATGCACCGTCCATTATTTTATCCGCTTTGCTAGGTTGGAATCTAACTATAATGAATATTGTAATCGGGGTTTTGGTCATTATTTATACTTTTTCTGGAGGCACTAAGGCTGTAAATGTGACCCAAAAGCAACAAATGTTTGTGATTATGTCGGGAATGTTTATCACTTTTTTTCTCATTTTATATTACTTACCCAATGACATGACCTTTAATAATGCCCTGCATATTGCAGGTGCTAACGACAAAATGAATATTGTTGATTTTTCTTTTAACCCCGAAGAAAAATATACTTTTTGGAGTGGAATTACAGGAGGTTTTTTTCTAGCACTCGCCTACTTTGGTACCGACCAATCACAGGTAGGACGCTATCTTTCGGGCAAATCTGTTCGTGAAAGTCAAATGGGATTAATCATGAACGGACTTCTAAAAGTACCTATGCAATTCTTTATTTTGCTTACGGGTGTTATGGTTTTTGTGTTTTTTCAATTCAATCCAGTTCCCTTAAATTTTAATCCTAATAATAAAATAATTATTGAAAAATCGGCATACAAAAATGAATACCATTCACTAGAAAAAAAGTTAGAAGCCCTTTCAGAAGACAAAAAAGTAATCAATCTTTTGTATATCGACCAACTAAATCAGGATTATGATAATCCAATTCTTCGAAAAGAGTTAATTGGATTATCCAGCAAAGAAAAGGACTTAAGAGATCGAGCCAAAGAAATTATCCTTAAAGCCGACAAAAACAGTGAGACTAACGATAAAGATTATGTGTTTTTTCACTTCATATTACATTATTTGCCTAAGGGACTTATCGGTTTACTCCTAGCGGTAATTATCTCCGCAGCCATGTCATCAACAGCTTCAGGACTTAGTGCTCTAGCATCGACAACTGCTATAGATATTTATAAACGAAATGTAAAAGAAGAAAAATCAGAAAAACATTATGTAAACGCTACCAAATTTTTCACTCTTTTTTGGGGCATTATTGCTATACTATTTGCTAGTATTGGCACCTTATTTGAAAACTTAATTCAATTAGTCAATATAATAGGCTCAATATTTTACGGTACGGTTTTAGGTGTTTTTCTAGTAGGTTTTTATATCAAACAGGTCAAATCTAATGCAATATTCTATAGTGCTGTCATTAGCCAAATTACTATTTTTATTATTTATTATTATACTATTTTCATTTTTGAAAGTGGTCATGAAAAACTAGGGTATTTATGGCTCAACTTTATAGGAGCACTTCTTACGATAATTCTATCAATACTCATTCAAGGATGTTGCTTCAAAAAAAACAAGTATTCTTGTTAAAACCTATTTCATAAAAAATCTACTGATTATTAGAAGGTAACACCCCAACTAATATCGTATTTTCTATTCGTAATCAAATCGAAAAATCCAAAAAGATAAATTAGAAATCAAATGTTGATTATTTTTCGATTCACAAACACACCAATAAAAATATAATCT
>JANMZS010000179.1:0-5406 GCA_031383535.1 Flavobacterium sp. | reverse complement strand
TTGGCTCTAGGAGAAATTATTCCAGTTTGTTTTAAATAAAGAAAACAAATTTAATTTTATCCTAACAACAGCAAAATATAATTTGCTACATTTACGTTCTAACTTTTTTTAAACTATGCTAGTTTCTTACCTACGAAATATCTTTTTTTTATTGATATGCTCTTCGATGATGGCTCAAGCCATCAATGAAGTTCCTCCCCCATTCAATATCAAAACCGTTACTTTTGTTCAAAATAGTCAACAAAACGAAATTCCAATTTTCAAATTAGGTGAAGGTTTTCAGTTGCAGTTTGATGATTTGTTCGGAAATGAAGCTAATTATTATTATGAAATAGTGCATTGTGATTACAATTGGATTCCAACACAAATTCCAAAAAACGAATATTTACTAGGTTTCGATAATCAAAGAATACAAGAATACACTAATTCGGTCAATACTTTACAGATTTATTCTCATTATAAATTATCAATACCTAATCAATTCACCCAACAATTACGAATCAGCGGAAACTATATGCTGAAAATTTTAGACAACAATAAAGAAATTGTCTTTTCTAAAAAATTTATTCTCTATGAAGATCGTGTTAATGTTCCAATACAGGTAAAACGTGCTAGAACAGTTTCTAATTTACCCTATAAACACAACCTAGAATTTTCAGTAACTTCTACTGCAATCACATTTCAAAATCCGTTAAAAAATGTAAAAGTGGTATTGTTACAAAATGGGCAATGGAGTTCAGCAATTAAAGATATTTTGCCACAATACACCATAGGCAATGATTTGATTTATCGATATGATACACAAACTCAATTTTGGGCCGGAAACGAATTTTTGTTTTTTGAAAACCGAGATATTAGGTCATCGAGTAATAATGTAGCCCGAATTGATGGAGGAACTAATATTTATAATTCGTATTTATTTACAAATAGTGCTAGGGCTAATTTTCCATATTCTTCTACCCAAGATGCCAACGGAAACTTTGTACCCCGAAATATCAACACCATAAATAGCAAAATCGAGGCTGATTATGCTTGGGTCTATTTTAGCCTTTCGGCACCAACTCATAACAATTCAAAGGGAATTTATGTTACCGGAATGTTTAATAATTTTAGTTTATCCCCAGAGTTTAAAATGGAATACAATCCTGAAAAAGGGATTTATGAGAAAGCCATTTTGATAAAACAAGGATTTACCAATTATCAATATACCGTTGCCGATACTAAAGGAAAAATTGACTATGAGAATGCAATAGACGGTAATTTTTATCAAACAGAAAATGATTATTTTGTAATTGTTTATTATAGAGAAAGCAGAGACCGCTATGATAGAGTTATTGGAAAAGGGACTGCAAATTCTCTAAATATCATCAATTAAAAAATAAAAAAAATGATGTCACAAATTCATTTTTTTTGTAAATTTGCGTTTATTAAACTCATATTTAAAACCTTACCATGGTTTCTCAAATAACAAGAGGCATAAAAATATCCGTATTAACTAGTTTTGAAGGTACTTACTTCAAGAACTACAAGATTCATTTTGCATTTAGTTATGAAATCACAATTGAAAATCACAGTAAAGATTCTGTTCAATTAATTTCACGCCATTGGGAAATTTTCGATTCTCTTAATGACCCTGAAATTGTGGATGGCGAGGGAGTAATAGGAAAAAAACCAGTTTTAAAACCAGGTGAATTCCATACCTATAACTCAGGCTGTTTACTTTCTTCACCTTATGGTTCAATGAAAGGATATTTCAGCATGATTAACTTTACCTCTACAAGAAACTTTAAGGTAATAGTGCCAAGCTTCAGACTTTGTGCTCCTTTTGCTTTAAACTAAGTTTTTGTTGCTTAAAAACAAATCCTTTTTTTTATTTATCATTATTAATGTTTCTAATTAATTCGGCAGAAATTATAACAATTTTATTCGCTTAACATATCTTAAATTAATTTTAAATCAACCTAAAAAAGTTAATCTAACATATTTTAAGTTCAAATTATATAAATTTAACTTAAATGATATCTATTTTAAAAAAATATTAATTTGTTCATTTTTAACTTTGTATTTTTGTTTTGTAAACCATTTTATTGAAATATATATTAAGATCGTCAAATTCTGACCGATTATATTTAATTGATAATTAAACATAAAAGTATGCTAAAAGGATTTTTTAACACTCCAAAGGCCGTAAACGAGCCTGTTAAATCGTATGCTCCAAATTCTTCCGAAAAAGTTGCAGTTCTTGCCGCTTACAAAAAAATGTGGAATGCCAAAATCGATGTTCCATTGTATATCGGAAGCGAAGAAATTCGAACCGGAAACACTAAAAACATAACAGCACCACACGACCATCAACACATTGTGGGAACGTATCATCTTGCCGAAAAAGCACATATAGAACGCGCCATAGCAAATGCTCTTGAATCAAGAACAGCATGGGCGAATATGGCTTGGGAACAACGGGCCGCGATTTTCCTCAAAGCAGCCGAATTGATTGCCGGACCCTACCGAGCAAGAATAAATGCCGCAACAATGATTGCGCAATCCAAAAATATTTACCAAGCCGAAATTGATGCTGCCTGCGAATTGATTGACTTCTTGCGTTTCAACGTCGAGTTTATGACGCAAATTTACAGCGATCAGCCCAAATCAAATTCCGATATGTGGAATCGATTAGAATATCGACCATTGGAAGGATTTGTCTACGCCATTACGCCTTTCAACTTCACCGCCATTGCAGGAAATCTTCCAGCAAGTGCTGCCATGATGGGAAATGTTGTCATTTGGAAACCTAGTGATAGCCAAGTGTTTTCTGCAAAAATCATTATTGAAGTTTTCAAAGAAGCCGGAATTCCCGATGGTGTTATCAATGTGGTTTTTGGTGATGCTTTAATGATTACCGATACCGTTTTGGCTAGCCGTGATTTTGCTGGAATCCATTTTACAGGTTCTACTCATGTATTCAAAGACATTTGGGCAAAAATTGGAGTCAATATTCACCATTACAAAACCTACCCAAGAATCGTAGGAGAAACTGGCGGTAAAGATTTCATTATTGCACATCCTAGCGCCGATGTAAAACAAGTAGCAACTGGAATCGTTCGTGGTGCATTTGAATTTCAAGGACAAAAATGTTCGGCAGCTTCTAGAGGGTATATTCCTCAAAGTATGTGGGCAGAACTTAAAAAACAATTGATTACCGATGTGAAATCAATGAAAATGGGTTCTCCAGAAGATTTCGGTAATTTTATTACAGCCGTTATTCACGAAGGTTCGTTCGATAAATTGGCAAGTTATATTGACCAAGCCAAAAAAGTTTCCGATGCTGAAATAATCGTTGGTGGTAACTATGATAAATCAGTTGGCTATTTTATTGAGCCAACCATAATTGTTACTACAAATCCACATTACACCACAATGGAAACCGAATTATTTGGGCCAGTAATGACAATTTTTGTTTATGAGGATGCCGAATGGTCAGCAACTTTAAAACTAGTCGACACGACTTCTGAATATGCTTTAACTGGCGCAATTTTCAGTCAAGATCGTTATGCAATTGAGCAAGCGACGGTGGCTTTGCAAAATGCTGCTGGGAATTTCTACATCAACGACAAGCCAACTGGAGCTGTAGTAGGAATGCAGCCTTTTGGTGGCGCAAGAGCTTCTGGAACAAATGATAAAGCCGGATCCGCCTTGAACTTATTGCGTTGGGTTTCGCCAAGAACAATCAAAGAAACTTTTGTAACTCCAGAAGATTATAGATATCCGTTTTTGGGATAGCCCCCTAACCCCGCCTCGGAGGGGGAATTAAAAGTGGATTGAAAATTAAAAACCCACAAGAATCAAGTAGTTTGAGTTCTTGTGGGTTTTGTTTTTGGAATAAAATTCAAAATTTCATACTTTTTCGGAATGTAATTCCGAAAAAGTTGTATTTTTGGTAAAAAATAGTTTCATTATGGCAGTCGAGCGATTACTCAAAAATAAATTATTACTCTACACATCACAATTTCGGGCTGTGGCTCTTACTGGTGCAAGACAAAGTGGAAAAACTACGCTTTGCAAAATGTTGTTTCCACAAAAACCATATATAAATTTCGAAAACATTGATGTTTTAAATCAATCTCAATTAGACCCAAAGGGATTTTTACTTAAATATAAGGAGACTGGAGCTATTTTTGACGAAGTTCAAAGAGTACCCATTATATTTAATTATTTACAAGAAATATTAGATAACGAAAAAGAAAAAGGCAAATACATATTAACTGGAAGTAGTAATTTGTTACTGAATCAGAATATCACTCAAAGTTTGGCAGGCAGAGTAGGGTTTTTGGAAATGAATACTTTTTCTAAAAATGAAATTCCAAATAATTCTGAAATATCTATTTGGAAAATTATTTACAAAGGCGGTTATCCTGAAATATGGGCAGAAGGCATAATTCCGCAATTGTATTATCCAAGCTATATTCAGAGTTTTATCGAAAAAGATATTCGGCAACTTATCAATATCAAAAACCTATTTCTTTATCAACAATTCATTAAATTGACAGCAACACGATCAGGTCAAGAATGGAATAATTCTTCCATTGCTATGGAACTTGGAATCGACTCAAAAACGGTAAATTCTTGGATTTCGTACCTTCAGATGGCAGGAATTATTTATCTTTTGCCTCCTTATTTTTCAAATTTTGGGAAAAGAATTATCAAAAGACCCAAACTATATTTTACGGATACAGGTGTAGTTTGCAGTTTATTAGGAATTCAAAATGAAGAACAATTGGAGAATCATCCTTTAAAAGGGTCATTATTTGAAAATTTTGTAATTATGGAACTGGTAAAAAACAATACTTATAATCTAAACAACAATCATTTTTATTACTGGCGAAGTATTGATGGGGTTGAAATTGATTTAATAATTGAAAAAAATGGAACGTTGATTCCTGTAGAAATAAAATCTGGAATGACCTATCAAACGAATTGGTGGAAAAGTATTATAAAATGGAATGGTTATGCCAAATCTAAAACTGGAGGGGCTATTATTTACACTGGAAATGAAGAGATGAATTTGCAAGATGGTAGACAAATTCTTAATGTTGCTAATTGCAACAATTTACTAAACTGAAATTACCTTAATTTTTCAATAAAGCAATTTAAAATCAAGTAGTTTGAGCTCTTGTGGGTTTTGATTATTTACAATTGCGAGGCACGAAGCAATCTCATTTGTTGCTCTCGTTATGAGATTACTTCGTAAATCGCAATGACTTAAACTATAAACTTCAACGGCAAATGCACCACTTTCTTAGTCTCAAAAAATTCGTCTTCAAAAAAGTCTGTTAAATTATATTCGGTCGCTTTCGGGAAAGCCGCCAATTCTTCGGTTAAATCGCCGCCTTTTAGGTATAGAATTCC
>JANMZS010000110.1:0-3958 GCA_031383535.1 Flavobacterium sp. | reverse complement strand
GATACCAAAAAATTCTCAAAACACAACTGGGCTTGTTTGAATTTTGCTTCTCCTAATAACAGCTCTCCTTTTTCGAAATTGGTTTGAGAAAAAATAAGCACAGGAAATAATAAGAATACAATCAGGATTTTTTTCATTATTCAAAAATAAAGAATTTTTAAATGAATCGAACCATATTTTTATCTTAAAAAAACAGTGCAAAATCTTAATACACAAGAAACATTGATATAACATTAAGTTATTAATTTTAGCAAAAATTCTTATGAAAAGAAAACGCAAAATCCCTCTAGTAGTCATTAGCGATGTTCATCTTGGTACTTATGGCTGTCAAGCCAAAGAATTACTTCAATACTTAAAATCAATCCAACCAGAGACTTTAGTTTTAAACGGCGACATCATTGATATGTGGAATTTTAGCAAACGCTATTTTCCGAAAGCTCATATGGAAGTTTTACGTTATATCATAAAAATGTCTAACCAAGGTTCTCGAGTAATCTACATTACAGGGAATCATGACGAGGCATTACGGAAATATTCTGATTTTGTTTTAGGGAATTTAGAGTTAGTTGATAAATTAGTTTTAGATTTAGATGGAAAAAAAACATGGATTTTCCATGGAGATGTATTTGATTCTTCGACCAATGGATATGCAAAAATTATTGCTAAATTGGGCGGGAAAGGCTATGACCTTTTAATTTTGATTAATAGTTTAATTAATTGGATACTTACTGCTTTAGGGAAAGAGAAACGAAGTTTTTCTAAAACAATTAAAGACAGTGTGAAACAAGCCGTTTCCTTTATTTCTAATTTTGAAACTACGGCTGCCGAAATCGCTATTGAAAAAAAATATAGTTATGTAGTTTGTGGTCACATTCATAAACCGCAAATAAAAGAAGTAAAAAACGAACATGGAAAAGTAGTATATTTAAATAGTGGCGATTGGATAGAAAACCTGACCGCTTTAGAATATAAAAATGGAAAATGGAAGATTTTTCAATATAATAAATCCAATTTTTCAAAACGGGAAAACAAAGAAGAATTAGTTGTCAATGATATAGTTTCTAAAATTTTATCTTAAAAAATGAAAATATTTTACGCCATACAAGCCACAGGAAACGGACACATTAGCAGAGCTATCCAACTGTTTCCTTATTTACAAAAATTTGGATCTGTAGATTTCTTTTTGAGTGGCAACAATGCTAGTCTAAATATAGGACTTCCCATAAAATATAAAAGCAAAGGTTGCAGTTTACATTATAGCAAATGTGGCGGATTAGATTATTGGAACATTGCCAAAAACATTAGTCCGCTGCAAATGTATAAAGAGGCTAAATCCTTGCCTCTAAAAAATTATGATGTTATTATAAATGATTTTGAATCAGTTACTTCACTCGCCTGTGAATTGCAAAATGTCCATTCGGTACAATTTGGTCACCAAGCTAGTTTTAAATCAAAATTAACTCCAAGACCCGAAAAAAAGAGCATTATGGGAGAACTAATTCTTAAACATTATGCTAGTTCACCAAAAAACATTGGGTTACATTTTGAAAAATATGATTCCTTTATTCATCCGCCAATTATCAAAGATGAAATAATACAAGCCGAACCCGAAAACTTAAAGCATATCACGGTTTATTTACCTTCTTTTCAAAAGGATTGTTTGCAAAATGCGTTTAACAAATTAGAATACATTGAATTTCATTGGTTCCTAAGTGATGTTAATTTCAAATATACTGAGGGCAATATTAGTTATTTCCCAGTAAATCAAGAACAATTCAACCAAAGTTTGATTACTAGCGAAGGAATAATAACTGGGGGCGGATTTGAAACTCCTGCTGAGGCTCTATTTTTAGGTAAAAAAATTCTAAGTATTCCCATTCGCAATCATTATGAGCAAGAATGTAATGCAGAAGCCTTAAAACGAATGGGGATTCCTGTTGTCTATGAAGTTGGGGGAGATTTTGCGGAAATAATTGAAAATTGGTTAAATTCAATTCTAATTTATCCGAAAATACTAGCCAATAATATCAATGAAACCTTGCAAATTTTATTTGACACCTATAATTCTAAATAAAAATAGGTTCTATTACTAAAACCTATTTTTATTACTATTAATCATTCAACATTTTCCAGAGTTTATCTTTCAGTTCAGACAGACCTTGTTGCGCAACGGATGAAATAAACATATAAGGAATTCCTTTAAACTCTTTATCTAATTGCAATTTTAGTTCTCCTTTTAGCTCTTCATCAAGCATATCGCACTTTGAAATTACCAACAATCGCTCTTTATCGAGCATTTCGGGGTTGTATTTTGTCAACTCATTGACCAAAATATCATATTCAGCTTTAATATCTGGCGTATCTACAGGAACTAGAAATAATAAAGTTGAATTGCGCTCTATATGACGCAAAAAATAATGTCCTAATCCTTTTCCCTCGGCTGCACCTTCAATAATCCCTGGAATATCGGCAATTACAAAAGATTGAAAATCACGATAGGCTACAATTCCAAGATTTGGTTTTAAGGTAGTAAAAGGATAATCGGCAATTTTGGGTTTAGCCGAAGTCAAAACAGATAAAAGTGTTGATTTTCCAGCATTAGGAAAACCTACTAATCCTACATCAGCAAGAACCTTAAGCTCTAAAATGACATCTATTTCTACTCCAGGCAAACCAGGTTGTGAATATCTTGGTGTTTGATTAGTAGAACTTCTAAAGTGCCAGTTTCCTAATCCTCCTTTACCTCCACGACAGAGTATTTGCTTCTCACCATCTTCAGTGATTTCGAATAGGGTTTCACCTGTTTCTTTGTCCTTTACAACTGTGCCTAGTGGAACTTCAATGTATTTATCGTCACCATCAGCACCAGTGCTTCGATCCCCACTTCCATCACCACCATAACCAGCTTTGATATGACGTGCAAACTTTAGATGAAACAAAGTCCAAAGTCCTTTGTTACCCACCAAGAAAACATGACCGCCTCGACCGCCATCTCCACCATCAGGACCACCCTTTTCAATAAATTTTTCTCTATGCAAATGCGTAGACCCCTTGCCTCCTTTTCCGGATGAAACAAATATTTTTACGTAATCTACAAAATTGCCTTCTGTCATTTTTTTTGTTTAAAAGTTTGAAGTTTAACGTTTAAAGTTTAGTCGAACTACAACTACCCTTAAACCTTAAACTTTAAACCAAGTTTTAACCTTTTAAGGCTTTTACCATCACTTTATCAATCTTCACGCCATTCATGTCAATCACCTCAAGTTCGAATTTTTGCCAAATTAAAACTTCTCCTTGTTTTGGAATATGCGAAAGTTCAGTCATTATTAGCCCACTCACAGTAGTGACTTCGTAGTCATTTATCAATTCGTCCAAATCAAAATAAATCAAAAAGTCGTGCAATGAATAGTGACCGTCAACAAGCCAAGAACCATCTTCTTTTTCTACTAATTTAAAATCATCTTTATAAAAATCGGAAGCATCACCTACTAAAGCTTCTAATATGTCATTTAAGGTTATAATTCCCTGAAAAACACCATATTCATCAGAAACAAAGGCATAATGAATCCCTGTTTTTTTGAATTCTTCCAGAGCTTTATAGGCTGTGGTTTGCTCCATCATAAAGGGAGCCTCTGTTAAAATATTAGGCAAATTGAAATCATCTTTGTCAATATTAGCGAAAATACTTTTCAAATTGACAACCCCCACAATATCGTCATAATTCTCTCCATAAACAGGATAAATAGAATGTAGTTCTTTGAGCATAAACTCTCTCACCTGGCTTTTATCTGAAAGTAAAGGCAAGAAAACTACTGACTTTCGATGGGTCATCAATGAGTTTATTTTTCTGTCTCCAATATGAAAAACGCGTTCCACTATATCTTGCTCAATTTCCTGAACTTCACCGCCTTCAGTACCTTCTTTAATAATGGCTTTAATTTCTTCTTCTGTTACTTTT
>JANMZS010000058.1:0-10498 GCA_031383535.1 Flavobacterium sp. | reverse complement strand
GTTTTGTTGCAAATTGGAATTATCACAGAATTCAATTATGCGCTATCCTCATCAAGAGTTATTTTGCATATCCCAGCAATCGGGTTTTTAATTAAGGAACGAATGTATTTGGTATTTATTTTATTTAAAAATGGGAATAACGATTTTTTAACCCAGATGCTTTTTAGTTGCTAAATAGTAATAATTAACAAATTATTATTTTTAAGTTAATTTTTTAGATAAAAAATAAATTTAAATACAATTTTTTAAATGTTAGTAATTTTGTTAACAACTGTTTATCTGATAAATTCTTACAATAATAATTTAGCTTAAATTCGTTATTCAAACTTTAAATTAAAAAATCATGAAAAAAATTATTTTAACTGCGGCTGCAGTTTTTGCATTTGGCTTTGCTAATGCACAAGAGGCTAAATCTGTTGGTGGACAAACTTCTAAAGGTAAATTGTTGATTGAAGCTAACACAGGTAATGCAATGTTGGGTAATACAGGATTTTATCTTTCTAATTCCGATGGTCAAACAGATTACAATATTGGTTTTGATGGTGGTTACTTTGTAGCTGATAATTTCGCTGTAAAAGCAGGTTTGGGTTATGGTGATGTTAGTGATGTAACTATTCTATCTTACAGATTGGGCGCTAAATATTATGTGAAAAGCATGATACCTATAACTTTAGATTTAACAGGAGCTTCAATTAAAGATGCTTCTGAAAATCCTTTATGGCTAGGAATTGGTGCTGGTTACGCTATTTTCTTGGGTGAAAATGTTTCAATAGAGCCAGGATTGCGTTATAACCTAAGCTTGAATGATCAATATACTGACAAAGGTGTATTACAATTTAATGTTGGTTTTGCATTGCATTTCTAAAATTGTTTTAAGTTCATACAAAACCACGCCAATGGCGTGGTTTTTTTATGCCTAAAAAATAGCTTTACTTTGTACTATGAGTTGGACTAACTATATAAAAAGCTATCAGTCGTATTTAAAAATCGAAAGAGGTTTGTCTAAAAACACTATCGACAATTATTCTTTCGATATAGAACGATTGTGTGTTTTTCTAGCAGAAAACGAAATTGTAGTTTCACCCATAAAAATTTCGGAAGAAACCATTCAGCAATTTATTTATGCGGTTTCAAAAGAGGTAAATCCCCGTTCTCAAGCTCGAATTATTTCAGGATTAAAAAGTTTTTTCAGCTATTTAATTTTTGAAGATTATCGTTCAGACAATCCCATGGAGTTGATAGAAACTCCAAAAACCGGCAGGAAACTTCCCGATACTTTATCTATCGAAGAAATTGACGCTTTAATTTTGGCTATTGATTTAAGTGCCTCAGAAGGAGAGCGAAATAGAGCGATGCTAGAATTACTTTATGGTTGTGGACTTCGAGTGTCCGAATTAGTTGCCTTAAAAATTTCTGATTTATTTTTTGACGAGGGTTTTATTAAAATTACAGGAAAAGGAAATAAACAGCGTTTTGTTCCGATTGGGAATTTGACTCAAGAATACATTCTTTTGTACAAAGAAACTATTAGGAATCATGTCGATACCAAAAAAGGATTTGAAGACACTTTGTTTTTAAATAGGAGAGGAAGGCAACTCACACGAGCCATGATTTTTACAATAATCAAAGATTTAGCCACCAAGATTAATTTAAACAAAAGTATCAGTCCGCATACCTTTCGCCATTCTTTCGCCACGCATCTTTTAGAGAATGGAGCCGATTTGCGTTCGATTCAACTAATGCTGGGTCACGAATCGATTACGACTACTGAAATTTATGTCCATCTAGACCGAAAATTTTTGACTCAAGTGATTAACACTTTTCATCCTAGGAAAAGCCCATCCTAGCCTTCCCAAAGGGAAGGAACTCTATGAGCACTCAAACTTTATCGATTAGATTTATTAAAAAAAAGACCTATTAATTTTTCAATCAATACGTCTTTTTTAATTTCTTCTCCTTCCCTTTGAAGTCCCGATAGCTATCGGGAGGTATGGGCTTTACTTCGCTATATTCACCGCTCTAGTTTCTCGAATTACAGTCACTTTTACCTGACCAGGATAGGTCATTTCGGTTTGTATTTTTTGTGATATTTCGAATGATAAAGTCGCTGCATTGTCATCAGAAACTTTTTCACTTTCTACGATAACTCTTAACTCTCTTCCCGCTTGAATAGCATAAGCATTTTTCACACCTTTAAATCCATAAGCTACTTCTTCTAAGTCCTTTAAACGTTGAATGTATGAATCTAAAACTTGTCTTCTTGCTCCTGGTCTTGCACCTGAAATAGCATCACAAACTTGAACGATTGGCGATAGTAATGACTTCATTTCTATTTCGTCATGGTGTGCTCCAATAGCGTTACAAACTTCTTCTTTTTCGCCAAATTTTTCAGCCCATTGCATTCCTAATAATGCGTGAGGTAAATCACTTTCAGCATCCGGAACTTTACCAATATCATGCAATAATCCAGCTCTTTTGGCTAGTTTAACATTCAGACCTAATTCAGCAGCCATAATACCACAAAGTTTAGAAACTTCGCGAGAGTGTTGCAATAAATTTTGTCCGTAAGATGAACGGTATTTCATTCTACCTACCACTTTTATCAATTCAGGATGCAAACCATGAATACCCAAATCAATTACGGTACGTTTCCCAACTTCTATAATTTCATCGTCAATTTGTTTGGTTGTTTTGGCTACTACTTCTTCAATACGAGCTGGATGAATTCTACCATCAGTCACTAATTTATGCAAAGAAAGACGTGCAATTTCTCTTCTAACAGGGTCAAAACACGAAAGAATAATCGCTTCTGGGGTATCGTCAACTATGATTTCTACACCAGTGGCAGCTTCGATAGCTCTGATGTTTCTTCCCTCACGGCCAATAATTCTACCTTTCACATCATCTGATTCAATATTTAAAACAGAAACGCAGTTTTCGACTGCTTCTTCTGTTCCTACTCGTTGAATGGTGTTGATGATTATCTTTTTTGCTTCTTGCTGAGCTGTCAATTTTGCTTCTTCAATAGTATCTTGAATTTGTGACATTGCCTGACTTTTAGCTTCTGCTTTCAAACCTTCTATCAACTGGTTTTTGGCATCTTCAGTAGATAATCCAGAGATGACCTCCAGTTGTTGCAATTGACTTTTATGCAGCTTTTCTACTTCAATTTGTTTCTTTTCTAAGATTTCAATTTTAGAGTTAAACTCATTGGTTTTAGCTTCAAAATCATCATTAATTTTTTTAGCTTTAGACAATTCATTAGAAATTTGGGACTCTTTATCCCGAACTCTTTTTTCGACTTCAGCCATTTTTTGATCTCGAGAGAGAATGACTTGTTCGTGTTCTGATTTCATTTCTATAAAGCGTTCTTTTGCTTGAAGAATTTTATCTTTTTTGATGTTCTCAGCTTCTAGATTAGCATCTTTCAAGATTGATGCGGCTTCTTTCTTTGCGTTTTTTATCAAATTAGATATGTTACTTTTTTCTATTGTTTTGGCTATTCCAAAACCGCCTGCGATACCACCAATTCCTGAAATAATTATTGTTAAAATGTCCATGTTTAGTTAAAATTTATATATAAAAAAGCCTACATTAGGTTGCTTGTATAAACTCGGGAATACAAGTTTTGAGCTAACTCGTTGTTCAAGCTTCCAAACTGAATCGGCTTGCTATAGTAACGATGATTTGCTCATTCTAAATTGTTAGTGTTGAGTTTACCAAATATGAACTAATGTAGGCAGTAACTTAGTTTCTTTTAAGAACGTGTTTAATCTTTGAGATATTGATCTAAGAGCGTATTGAGTTTGTTGATTCGTTCAATAGTTTCTTCACCGTTTATGGCGTTATCAATTTGTTTTTGTTCTGATTGAGAAGCAAATTGTAAAGCACACATAGCTAAAACATCTTGCTTGTCCCGAACGGCATAATTTTCTTCAAATTGCTTAATCATCACATCAATTTTTTTTGAAGCACTTCTAAGTCCTTCTTCCTGAGACATATCTACCGTTAGCGGATATACTCTGTCTGCAATTGATATTTTAATTTTAAGCTTTTCGTCCATAATTTTTTACTAATCTGATAGTTGTGCTATGCAGTAATCAATTTCACGAATTAATGAATTTATTTTAAGCTTTGTATCTCTTTTGTTTTCTTCACTGCCTAGTAATCCGTTGGCAATTTTGAGTGTTTCATATTGCGATTTTAACGCTTCAATCTCTTGAGATTGATTTTCTATGGTTTTTGCAGCATTTGATAATTCAATATTTAAATCTTGGTTGCTTTTCTCAAGAGAATTTATCTTGACAAAAAGTTTCCCAATTTTATTTTCGAGAGTATCAATAATTTCTGCAATTACACTCATATATTTAACCTATGTATTACTTAATCTTACAAAGTTAAGATTCCTTTTTAGTAATACAATATTTTATTTACTTTTTTATAATAAAATGTATAATTTATTATGAAACAGTACGTTGTGTTTTTGTGTTTTTTATTCCTTTCAATATTTTTATCTTAGCCAAAATTCACAGCTATGAAATTCTATATATACGCCTTGCTTTTTTGCAATTTTATTGTAGCACAAAAAGAGTATCCCAAAGATTATTTTAGATCTCCTTTAGATATTTCGATGCAATTAGCGGGTAATTTCGGCGAATTAAGACCCAATCATTTTCATGCTGGTTTCGATTTTAGAACCCAACAAAAAGAGGGTTTAAATGTGTATGCGGTCGCGAATGGCTATGTGTCAAGAATCAAGATTTCTACTTTTGGCAACGGAAAAACACTTTATATTACTCACGATAACGGCTATACTTCAGTATATGGACACTTGCAAAGAGCCGTTGGAGATATTGAAAAATTAATTCAGACCACCCATTACAAAGAAAAATCATTTGAGATAGAAATCTACCTTAAGCCAGGTCAATTAGAAGTGAAAAAAGGACAAATAATTGCGCTTTCTGGAAATACTGGTGGTTCAGAAGGGCCTCATTTGCATTTTGAGTTTCGCGATAATATCACCGAAAATATTATCAATCCAATGCTTTTTGGTTTTGATAAAATGCTAAAGGATACCAAGAAACCTTTACTCTCTGGGGTTTATGTTTATCCTTTAACCAGTGAAACTATTGTCAATCAATCTAAGCGTCCTTTATTACTTAATTTGAAGCTACAAAAAGACGGCACTTATTTGTCGGATAAAGTTATAGCGAATGGAAAAATTGGTTTTGGTATTCAAACTTCTGATTTTGATGATGTATCATTTAGTCCTAATGGTATTTATAAAGTTCAGTCATACCTCAACGGTTCACCGAATTTTGGCTATCAATTTGACACCTATTCTTTTGACGAAATGCGCTATATTAATGCGCTCATTGATTATCCAAGGTTTAAAAAAACAAGTCAAAGAGTTCAAAAATTATTTATGAATCCGACCTATAATTTTAGTATTATTAAATCGAATGAATCTAATGGAGTGCTTTCTGTAGTTGCTAATCTAGAGTCTGTTTACCGAATTGAAATAGCTGATTATTATGGTAATACAACGAATGTATCTATCCCAATAAAGTATGATGTTCAATCCACAATAGTTAGTCCAGATCCAATCCTTTCAAAATATTATATTAAAGCAAAAAAAGATTGTAATTTTGAAAAGGATAACATGTCGGTATTTTTTCCTGCTGGAACTTTTTATGAGGATTTCAATTTCAATTTTGATGTAAAAAACGACACATTGATTCTTCATGACAACACTGTTCCTGCTCATGGCAATTTTACAATTACCATAGAAGATACTAAACACACTGAAGCCCAAAGAGAAAAATTATATATCGCTTTGATTGATGGTTTAAAAGTGAGTTACAATCCTACATTTCGAAAAGATGCTACTTTCACAACCAAAGTTAAGACTTTAGGAAAGTATGCTTTAGTTTTAGATACGATAGCTCCTAAAATAAGCATAGCAAGTCCTATTGAAGGAAAATGGCTAACGGACAAAAAAAGTATTCAATTCACCATCAGCGATAGCCAATCTGGCATAAAATCATATAATGGCTATTTGAATGATAATTGGATTTTGTTTGAATACGATAGTAAAACCAAAAAAATAATCCATAATTTCAGTGATGGAATCGTTGCTGAAGGAGAAAATAAATTAAAAATTGTTGTGGTAGATAATGTAGGTAATTCTACTATCTTTGAAACGCTTTTTTTTAGAAGTCAAAACATTAAAAAATAATTTCCTTGAACATAAATAAACTAGTACTTGTCTTTTTTTTATCTATAACCTGTGTTGTTTTTTCACAAAACGCAACCGTTAAAGGAGTTATTCTTGACAATAATAATCGTCCAGTAGATGGTGTTAATGTTTCGATTATTGGAAATTCGACCCAATCCAATACTAATGGTTTTTACCGTATAGTTGTTCCTGCCAATAAAAAAATAATCCTTGTCTTTTCTCATATTTCTTTAAAAAGATCGAGTGTTTCCCTTACTTTAAAACCTAATGAAGATTATGAGTTTAACTTGGTTATGAATAATCAAGAAGAACAAATGGGTGAAGTTTTGATTATTGGAAGTAACAAAAAGAGAGTTCAAGGGATTACCACAATTGCCCCCGAGATAATACGAAAAATTCCTGGCGCAAACGCTGGTGTGGAAAATATTTTAAAATCTTTGCCAGGCGTAAATTCTAACAATGAATTAAGTACGCAATATGCTGTTCGAGGTGGGAATTATGATGAAAATTTAGTATATGTTAATGAAATTGAAGTCTATCGACCCTTTCTGATTCGTTCTGGACAACAGGAAGGATTGAGTTTTACCAATACCGATTTGGTTCAAAACATTGATTTTTCAGCTGGTGGTTTTCAAGCAAAATATGGCGATAAATTATCTTCTGTTTTGGATATTACCTATCGAAAACCAACAAAATTTGCTGCCGTTGCCGAAGCTAGTTTTCTGGGAGCTAGTCTTGCTGTAGATGCCGTTTCCAAAAATAAAAAATGGTCTGCTATAACTGGGGTTCGATACAGGAACAATAGTCTTTTGGTCAACAGCCAAGACACCCAAACCAATTTCAAGCCTACTTTTGTAGATGTTCAAACTAATGTGAATTTCAATGCTTCGACCAAATGGCAATGGAGTTTTTTAGGAAATATTGCTCAAAATGATTATCAATACCAGCCCCTGACCAGGCAAACCAATTTTGGCACTATTGATGATCCTCAAACCCTAATAGTATATTATGAAGGTCAGGAAAAAGACAAATACAATACCTATTTTGGCGCTGTCAAATCTACTTTTGTTGTCTCAGAAAAAGCAACTTACAAACTCATTACTTCGCTTTATCACACGCAAGAAAAAGAATATTTTGATATTTTGGCTCAATATAATTTAGGTGAAGTCGACACTAATTTAGGTTCAGAGACTTATGGTGATGTAACCTTTTCAAGGGGAGTAGGAGGTCAACTGACTCATGCTCGTAACGATTTGGATGCCTTAATTTTCAACATGGAACTCAAAGGAATGTACGATTGGAAAAAAAGTCAACTAGAATGGGGTGCCAAGTATACACGAGAATCCATTCGCGATCGAGTGGTAGAATGGGAAGTGGTCGATTCAGCAGGTTTTTCTTTAAATCCACCTGATTTTTTACCAAAAAATGAACAACCTTATTCCTCTTATACAGGACCATTAGTGCCGTATCAAAATGTGAGAGCCACAAATTATGTTACTATCAATCGGTTTTCGGGTTATGCACAATGGAATCAAAAAGGAACTATAGGAAACAACCAAATATGGTTCAACGCTGGAGTTAGAATGCACCAATGGCAGGTAGAATCAGAAACGGCAACAGGTGATACTCAAATGACTTTTAGTCCTAGATTTCAGTTTTCATTAAAACCAAAATGGAAAAAAGAACTATTTTTTAGATTATCAGGCGGACTATATCATCAACCACCATTTTATAGGGAGTTGAGAAATAAAGACGGTGTAGTTTTACCTAATGTCAAAGCACAACAATCAGTACATATTGTTTTGAGTAATGATTATAATTTCAAAATGTGGAACCGTCCTTTCAAAATGGTTTCCGAGTTGTATTATAAATCTTTGACAGATGTTAATAGCTATACTTTAGACAATGTTCGAATTCGGTACGCCGCCAATAATAATACGATAGGATATGCCCAAGGATTTGATTGCAGGCTTAACGGAGAATTCGTACCTGGAACTGAATCTTGGTTTAGTTTTGGGTATCTTAAAACCGAAGAAAACTCAAATGACAAAGGCTATATTGCCAGACCAACGGATCAGCGATTAAAATTTGCTATTTTATTTCAAGATTTTATGCCTAATATTCCATCGGTAAAATTATACTTAAACTTAGTGTATAATACAGGTTTACCTGGTGGTTCTCCATCGTATGCGGATCCTTATATATACCAAAATAGATTACGAGATTACCGCCGAGCCGATATTGGTTTTTCTAAAGTTTTAATTGATAGTCAAAATAGGGCAACCAAAAAATGGCTGCAACCTTTCAAAGAGTTAGCCATTGGTTTAGAAATTTTCAACCTTTTTAACAATCAAAACGCGATTACCAATACTTGGGTTCGGGATGTATACAGCAAAAGTCAATACGCTATTCCTAATTATTTGACCACCAGAGTTTTTAGTGTGAAGCTGAATGCGAGGTTTTGATGGTAAACGAAATTACTGTGAAAATTTAGATTAAATTATAAATATTCTGTGAATGACTAAAATTTATCATTATATATATTACAGAACTTACTCTGTGATTTCTAGAACAAATAAATTAAGTCCTGAAATTAGTGCTTCAAGGTTAATGTCTATTTCGATTTTTATTAATGTTTTTACGACATATTTTTTTCTAAAAAAGCCGTTTGATTTAATAGGATTTTATATTTTTTTATCAATTGGAATCATTTTAAGTTTTTTGAATTTAAGATATTTTAGTGAGAATAGAATACGGGCAATTGTTTTAGAATTTAAGACACTAAAAGTTTCAAAAATTTTTAATTATCTTGTTGACATTAATTATTGGTTGTTTTTGGTATTGTTTTTAATATCTGCAGGAGCGGATTATTATATAATATTTTGTTTTGTAGGAATACTGGTGATTTTGAGATTAATGCAATTTTTTTACGAGATGTAAAAAACCAAATTTTATAACCTATATCAAAATATCACTCTCCAAATCTAATTTTTAAATCGTAAAATCAAATCCTAATTTTGCATATTTTCAAGTAGAAATTCTGGCGAAAAATCAGCTCCATTTCCCCATTCTATCGTCCAAGAATTGAGTTTGAATTTTTTGAATTCATCCAGTTCTATAAGGGGTTTAAATATTTTTTTATTTAGATGTGGTTTAAAATCTACAACTCCCTTTTTATTATTATTAAATTCAATCTCTATTTGATACTCTTTCAAATATTTTGCTTTTGTAATCCAAATTAGACTCATGATTTTACTATTTTAAAGGTTCAATTTTGTTGGGTAATTCTCCATTTTGCGCTAATTCCCAGTTTTCTAACAATTCAGCTTTATGTAAATCCATCCACTCAAATACTAATTTTAAGGCTCTTTTTGGCATAAAACTTTCCACTATTTCG
This sequence comes from Flavobacterium sp., assembly GCA_031383535.1. Lineage (GTDB taxonomy): Bacteria > Bacteroidota > Bacteroidia > Flavobacteriales > Flavobacteriaceae > Flavobacterium. The sequence goes on along the minus strand of JANMZS010000058.1, from coordinate 863 downwards.
TCATTTATGTTTATCACAGCTTTGAAATCTCCATAAACAACATGAAAATGCGGCGGATTATGATCGTTAAAAAACATTTGAATAATAATTCCGTAAAACCTACATATTTCTGGCATCGATTTTATATTTTGTGTCCTAAACAAAATTAGTGAATTTTGAGTTATGTAGAATAAAAAATATGATTACGATTTTTTAGTGCGTTTTTGATTTGTCGAAGAACAATCAATTCAAAATATCACTCTCCAAATCTGATTTTTCTATCGTGAAATCAAATCCTAATTTCGACACTAATTCAATAACTAGGTTTTTATACCAGTTTTTGTATAAATGAATATTTTTAACGTACATTTGTACGTACGTTTTGAAGTACCTTAAAAACACACAATATGAAAGCAGTTTCCATATCAACTTTAAGAAAAAATATCAAAAACTATTTTGATGAGGTATCTGAATCCTCAGAAGTATTGATTGTCTCAAGGAATAATGAAGATGATGCCGTTGTAGTTCTATCGATGAAAGAATACAATTCAATGACAGAAACGCAACATTTATTGTCTACGAATGCCAACAGAAATCGACTTGCTGAATCTATTCAACAGGTTGAAAAAGGCGAATTGAAGACTTTTAATTTGGATGAATTAGAAACTGCTTAAGGATGGATATTAGTTTTACGCCAAATGGTTGGGAAGAATTTGAATATTGGATAAATAATGACTCAGATGTTGTTGCAAGAATTAAAGATTTAATAAAATCGATTAGGCAAGATCCTTTCAAAGGAATTGGGAAACCAGAACCTTTACGATATGATTTGAAAGGGTATTGGTCACGCAGAATTACTGGCGAACATAGAATTGTCTATAAAA
>JANMZS010000015.1:0-2860 GCA_031383535.1 Flavobacterium sp. | reverse complement strand
TTTGAAGAACGTGTTGATGTTCATTCAGAACTTCATGATGTAAGAACTTCAGCTCTAAAAAACTTTGAAAACAAGGGTTTCCCGACCAAAAAAGAAGAATCTTGGAAATATACTTCGCTGAACGCTATTTTAAAAAATGACTTTACCGTATTTCCAAAAACAGATAACACCATTCAATATAGCGATGTAAAAAAATATTTTTTACATGAAATAGACACTTATAAAGTGGTCTTTATTGATGGCGTGTTTAGCTCTCATCTTTCTTCAACAACACATGAGGGAATTGACGTTTGTTTGATGTCATCGGCATTGAACAAGCCAAAATACAAAATGATTATTGACACCTATTTCAATCAAATTGCTAACAAGGATGAGAGTTTGACCTCTTTGAATACGGCTTTCGCCAATGAAGGAGCTTACATTAACATCCCAAAAAGCAAAGTTGCTGATAAACCTATTGAAATTATGTATTTCTCTACGGGTTCTGAAGCAGCACTTTTGGTTCAGCCTAGAAATTTAGTGATTGTAGGCGAAAATTCGCATGTTCAAATTATAGAAAGACACCAGAGTTTGAATGATAATCCAGTTTTGACCAATTCGGTTACTGAAATTTTTGCTCAAAAGCGGGCGATAGTGGATTATTATAAGATTCAAAATGACAATCTCGAAGCCAATTTAATTGACAATACTTACGTTTCTCAAAAACAAGAAAGCCACGTTTCTGTTCATACGTTCTCGTTTGGAGGAAATCTGACTCGAAATAACCTAAATTTTTATCATTTTGGAGAAAGATTGACCAGCACTTTGAATGGTATCACGATAATTGGCGACAATCAACACGTTGATCACTATACTTTGGTACATCACGCCACTCCCAATTGTGAAAGTTTTCAAGATTATAAAGGCATTTTTTCTGATAATTCTACCGGTGTTTTTAACGGAAAAGTATATGTCGAAAAAGAAGCTCAAAAAACCAACGCTTTCCAAAAAAGCAACAACATTTTGTTGGGCAACAAATCAACGATAAATGCCAAACCGCAACTAGAGATTTTTGCCGATGATGTAAAATGTTCTCATGGATGCACCGTGGGTCAACTCGACGAAACAGCCATGTTCTACATGCAACAACGAGGGATTCCGAAGAAAGAAGCCAAAGCCTTATTAATGTACGCCTTCTCGAATGCTGTGATAGAAAATATAAAAATCCCAGAACTCAAAAAACGAATTACTACGATAATCGCTAATAAATTAGGCGTAAAAATAGGATTTGATTTGTAGTATTAGTAATTAATTATAATTTAAAAAAACCGACAGATTTTCGAAATCTGTCGGTTTTTTTATTGTCCTAACTTTGCAGAAATAATTTTTAACTTAAGATCTTCACTATAATCTTGTTCGTATAAAAGAGCCGATATTATTTCACATAATAAATCTTTATTGATTTTATTATCCGCAACATCCACAGAGATGTTCTCCATTTGTTCAATAAACCGAAATACTATAAAATCACAATTATTTATTTCTAAAAAATATGCGGAAAGAGCTATTGAGGCTCTTTTGTTTCCATCATTAAAACAATGATTTTTGTTAATAGAAAAAAATAAATGCGACAATTTGTCTTCTAAATTTGGGTAATAAAGATCATTCTTTATGTGTTCAATAGAGCTTTCAAGCAATCCTTTGTTAATTATTCCTAAAATCCCGCCCGAATTAATAATTATTTGGTCGTGTACAAAAACAGCATGGTTAGCATCAAAATAAGAAAAATTAGACATATTATCTGTCTTTTAATCTTTTAAACACATCTAACAACTGCTCATCTTCCATAATTCTTTCTATAAGACCTTTACTTTTTTCGCCCAAGAAGCGATTATAATCTTCGCTATTTAATGAGTTTATATATGGTTTTAACCTTTCGTGAATTATGTTTCGAAAGCCATAATCTCTACATGCCATTTTTGTTCTAACATCTTCTAGTTGTGGTATCCAAAAACGATTATTAGAAAAATCAATTATAAGTTTGTCAAGTTCAGAAGGACTTAATTTTTTTTTGGTTTCTTGAAATCTTTTTTTCATTTCATCAGCTATACCTATTTCAAAAGAAGCAATTAGTTTTAATACTTCTGAATACATTGTGTCTCTGGGGTTTTCTTTCTCTTCAAGTTGTAATATCTGTTTGTATTCTTTTGAATTTTCATGAAAAATAGTTTCATAAATTCTATCCGTGTACATTGAATATTTATAATTTCCCATATCAAGATAAAGATTTAAAGAACTTGTAAACTCTTTTCTATAAATGGGTTCTCTCATTATTGCAATAAGAAAATCCTCATCTCTTTGGTTTATATATTTTGTAGAACCACCTACTTTTTGGTTTAGCGTATCAATAACTATATCAAGCATTACGCTCCTTAAAGCTTTGGCTTTTTCACTCTCAGTTAAAAGCATTCCCAAATTTAAAAATGTTCTAAAATTAAAAACGCCTAGCTGAGGAGCTTTTGAACCCTCCTGAAGCATCCATCCAAACTCTTCTTTGAACTCTTTTAATGTTTTACCTTTTAAATTTTCATATCCATTGTGTTTTAACTCCTCTTCATTGTTTGATAAGTATCTTTCAATAGTAGAAATATCTATACTATAGAAATCAGAAACTTGAGATTTTGTAAATCGGTATTCTCCTTTAAAAAACATCCCACTAACTCCTATATATTCTTGAATATTTTCTAAAGCTATTTTATTGTTCAGAATGTTTTGTCTGTCAATAGCTGACATAGTCAAATCTTTTTTCATAAGCAAAAATTGTTAATAACTTATATTGTTTCCCTCATATTTGAGGGAAACATTTTTTAAAAGCCTGATT
>JANMZS010000007.1:0-5834 GCA_031383535.1 Flavobacterium sp. | reverse complement strand
CTAATTCTTTGTTTATTCGACTCAAATTCTAGTGGTTTTATCTTTAAAGACGTGATAAATCAACGTCTCTACGATTCTATTACTCTCTTTTATTATTGTTCCGAAATCTCTTTCGGAACGGCTGTCAATTCAATATGTCTAGGAACGTGTCTTCTTTTTAATTGAATGGACTAAAATCCATTCCTGTTCAAAGCGGGTGCAAAAGTAACATTTCTTTTTATTCTGGCAAGAAAAAATATTTTTATTTTAAAAATAAAAATAATGCGATTCCTAATTTTTTTAAGGGATACTAAGATACGCATCTTTTCCCCTTATACAAAATAGTAAACAATTATTTTTCTGAAATTTTAAAGAACGTATGCCTTAATGCGGGTGCAAAAGTAATACCTTAATTCAATTTTTCAATGCCTTATACAACCTTTTTTTGAAAGATTTTTTAAAAGATTGAATGCGTGGGTATTGCAAAGTAATCTTTTTATGGAATTCTGAAAAATTAGCGTTTTTTAATCGGAAAAACATCTGAATTAACATTTTAAAACCCAAGAAGGAGTAAAAAACAAGAAATTGAGAAAATATTGAAGGTGAAAAAGTAATTTTAAATACTAATGAACGGCAAACAGATTATTTGCCAGCTTTATTGATCCAAAAATCATTCAGATTATTATAATCAATAGGTTTTGCAGGAGCTTGGTATATTAATCTTCCAGAATCAAAACCTCTAACTAATATAGATTCAATAAGATAATCTTCATTTACTTCATATGGAACATAAGGTGTCTTTAAATTAATATCAAACATTCTAGCAGTTGCATTTGACCAAAAGGCTTTCCATCCACTTTTGAGTGTTCTTACTAATTCAAATGTTGTTGTACCAGTTTGACGATGAATTAATTTAACTAGAATCTGTCCCTGTTTACGGGAAAGCTTTTTCAAAGTAGCTTCAAATTCATTTGAAAGATAATCTTCAACAATTTTAAAATACCTTCTTTTTTCTTTGTTAGTCTTAAGATTAGCCATGCCTTTATTTAAAATTGTTAATCTCTCTGAAGCTAGCTTTGCATATGGATAGGTTTTATAAACTCTATTTCGGAGAAGAATAAATTGTTTTTTGGCTTCAAGATCGAGTTTTTCTTTGTAAATTATGACTTCCTTTAATTGTATTGTATCGTTAAATATAGTATCTTTTTCAGTTAATACATACCCCATTTTTATTGTATCTTTTTGAACAACTTGTGCTTTTATTGAAATTGACACTAAAAGTAAAAAGAATAAAAAACTACCTATTTTCATGTTGATTAAATTTTTACAACAAAACTATACATTATATACACAACTGTAATATCAAATTTATATTTTAGCAAAAAAAAATCATGAGTTCAAAAACCATATTAAAAAAGACATCCCTTACTTTTTTAGAAAATTACCTTAATAATGCATCCCCAACTGGTTATGAAAGTAATGGCCAAAAAATCTGGATGAACTATTTAAAACCCTATGTCGACACTTTTATTACTGATACTTACGGAACTGCTGTTGGTATTATCAATCCTGATGCTCCTTACAAAGTAGTTATTGAAGGTCATGCCGATGAAATTTCATGGTATGTGAACTACATAACTGATGATGGATTAATTTATGTTATCAGAAATGGAGGTTCGGATCACCAAATAGCACCATCAAAAAGAGTTAATATTCATACCAAAAAAGGAATTATAAAAGGCGTTTTTGGTTGGCCTGCTATTCATACCCGTGGTAGAGGAAAAGAAGAAGCAGCGCGAATTGATAATTTATTCATTGATATTGGTTGTTCTAAAAAAGAAGAAGTTGATGCGTTGGGAGTTCATGTGGGTTGTGTAATCACTTATCCTGATGAGTTTATGGTTTTGAACGAAAACAAATTTGTTTGTCGTGCCATTGATAACAGAATGGGAGGGTTTATGATTGCCGAAGTAGCTCGTTTGCTACATGAAAACAAGATTAAACTTCCTTTTGGTCTGTATATTACTAATTCGGTTCAAGAAGAAGTGGGACTTCGTGGTGCCGAAATGATAACTAAAACAATTAAACCAAACGTTGCCATCATCACCGATGTTTGCCACGATTCTACTACCCCAATGATAGAAAAGAAAATTGAAGGAGAAATTAAAATTGGCAAAGGACCAGTTGTAACCTATGCTCCAGCGGTTCAAAATAATTTAAGAGAATTAATTTTAGATACTGCTATTGAAAAAAACATTCCTTTTCAGCGATTAGCTTCGTCGAGAGTTACTGGAACTGATACTGATGCTTTTGCATACAGCAACGGTGGTGTAGCTTCGGCACTAATCTCATTACCATTGCGATACATGCATACTACAGTAGAAATGGTACATCGTGAAGATGTTGAGAATGTAATTAAATTGATTTATGAAACATTATTGAAAATAGAAAATAACGAAACTTTTTCTTATTTTAAATAAGATATTTTGTGACTTTAAAAAAATCAAGTTCTAAAAAATGAAGACTATTTATTTAATGTTATTTGTTTATTTAGGAATCTTTATTTGGTCAATTATAAATCCTGCCGAGGGTTTCACTTGTTTTCTAGAAATATTTCCAGCCTTGTTGGGTATGCTCATTTTAATATTCACTTTTAAAAAATTTCGTTTCACGAATTCTACTTACACTTTAATCCTGCTACATTGTATCATTCTCTTTATTGGTGGGCATTATACTTATGCCCGAGTGCCTTTATTTGACTATTTCAAAGAAATCTTTCATCATAGTCGAAATAATTATGATAAAGTTGGACATTTTGCGCAAGGATTAGTACCTGCTATGATTATAAGAGAATTGTTTATTCGAAAAAATGTAATTGCTAATAAAAGCTATTTTAACTTTATTATTGTTTGCATTTGTTTAGCAATTAGCGCTGCTTATGAATGGATTGAATGGGGAGTTTCTTTAGCAACAGGAGACGGTGGTGATGCCTTTTTAGGAACTCAAGGCTATGTTTGGGATACCCAATCGGACATGCTTTTTGCAACCATTGGAGCAATTGTTGGATTGTTTCTGTTTTCTAGAATTCAAGATAATCAAATTCAGAATCTAGATAGCTAAAACGTAAAAAAAATCCCCATTACAAAGTTATAATGGAGATTTTGTTATCAACAAAACTAGTGATTTATTGTTTTCTATTATCTGTTTGTGGCAATTTTCAATAACTCAAGAGCCTCATTTGCATTCGATAATTTAGCATATTTTAATGCAGTAAGCCCTTTGTCATCTTTTGCATTAACATGAGCTCCATTAGAGATTAAAATTTTTATAATTTCTACTTTATTGTAGCGCGCTGCAATCATCAATGGAGTCATTCCATTTGACTCTTCATTGACATCAACTCCGTACTCAATAAACCTTTTTACACTTTCAATATCTCCCTTGCTAATTGCAATATTTAAAGGCGAAACACCTTCAACAGTTGTAATTATACTTTTTAAAGAATTTGAAGAATTTGAAGCGAAAGAAAAATTTGTAAAAGCTATTAAAGCTAAACCTAAATAAACGATTGATTTTTTCATGATACTTTTTTTTAAATGATTAATTTTTTTTATTTTTTAAATATTAGAAACATATAATAATATCTTATGCAAATATATATCTAAACTACAGTATCTTGTTTTACATAGTACTTAAATTTAACATTATTTTAACTTTTAAAAACATACGTTTTTAATTATTATTCTGATTTACAGCAATTTATAAAAACATATAAAGGAAGGGGGATTCAAAAAATAAAAAAACTGCAAGAACAAACACGCTTCTTGCAGTTGTAAAACTTAAAATAGAACTATAAATTAGTTATACTTTTAAATAATCCAAAACATTTTTTTCAATTCGATTGTAGATATTAGTAACATCTGCTTTTTTAAATTTTTCACCTAGAATTCTTTCATACAATTCGATATAGCGTTCTGAAACTGTTTCGATATATTCATCAGTCATATTTGGTATTTGTTGTCCTTCGAGACCTTGAAAACCATTTTCGATTAACCAACGTCGTACAAATTCTTTTGAAAGTTGTTTTTGCTCTTCGCAATTATTCTGACGTTCTTGATAACCTTCAGAATAAAAATAACGCGATGAATCTGGAGTGTGAATTTCGTCAATTAGCACAATTACGCCGTCTTTCGTTTTTCCAAATTCATATTTAGTATCTACCAATATCAGCCCTCGACTAGCGGCAATTTCGGTTCCTCTTTGAAATAAGGCTCTAGTATATTTTTCCAACACCAAATAATCATCTTCTGAAACAATTCCTTTGGAAAGGATATCCTCACGTGAAATATCAGCATCGTGTTCGCCATTATCGGCTTTTGTCGTAGGGGTTATAATTGGAGTCGGGAATTTATCATTCTCTTTTAAACCCTCAGGCATTTTCACGCCACAAATTTCTCTTTTTCCAGTGGCATACTCACGAGCGGCGTGTCCTGAAACATAGCCTCGAATAACCATTTCTACTTTGAAAGGCTCGCATAAATGACCCACGGCAACATTGGGGTCTGGAGTTGCAATCAACCAATTGGGAACAATGTCTTGTGTCAGCTCCATGAATTTTGTTGCAATTTGGTTTAGAATTTGTCCTTTGTAAGGAATTCCTTTAGGTAACACCACATCAAAAGCAGAAAGCCTATCGGTAGCAACCATAACTAAAAGTGCATCATTTATATTATAAACCTCCCTTACTTTTCCTCGGTAAACGGATTTCTGATTCGGAAAATTAAAGTTCGTTGTTGTTATTGTATTCATTAGTATTCATTAGTGATTATGCTACAAAAGTAGGTTGTTTAAAAGAGATTCACAAAGAAAAAAACAATCTCTTTTTAACCTTAATCGTGATTCTCAATTTGTTTGTAAGCATCAATTACTTTTTTGACTAAGCGGTGACGAACAATATCCTTATCATCCAAATAAATGATTCCAATTCCGTCTATATCTTTCAAAACTAACAAAGCTTCTTTCAATCCTGAAATAGTTCTTCGAGGTAAATCAACTTGACCAGGATCTCCTGTAATCATAAATTTGGCACTTTTTCCCATACGAGTCAAAAACATTTTCATTTGGGAATGTGTCGTGTTTTGAGCTTCATCCAGAATTACAAATGCATTATCCAGCGTTCGTCCTCTCATAAATGCCAATGGCGCAATTTGGATAATTCCTTTCAGAATATAATCTTCTAATTTTTCATTAGGCAGCATATCACGCAAAGCGTCATATAGTGGTTGCATGTAGGGATCTAGTTTTTCTTTCATATCCCCAGGAAGAAAACCAAGATTTTCGCCTGCTTCAACAGCGGGTCTGGTAAGTACAATGCGCTTTACTTGCTTTTCTTTCAAAGCTTTTACTGCCATCGCCACACCCGTATAGGTTTTACCAGTTCCTGCTGGACCAACAGCAAAAACCATATCATTTTTAGCCATAGTATCGACCAACAATTGCTGGTTTGGTGTCATGGGTTTAATAATCTTACCGCCTACACCATGAACTAATATCTTATCGTGACCGAAAGTTTTTGAATCTTCCTGAGCCGTGCTTTGAATGACTCTTTCTATAACATTGTCATCAATGGTGTTGTATCTTGTAAAATGCAACATTAAGCGGTTAAAACGGTTTTCGAATTCATCTAAGACTTCTTTTTCTCCAAAAGCTTTCAATGTTGATCCTCGAGCAACAATCTTCAGTTTAGGATAATACTTTTTAATGGTTTCAAGATGAGTGTCTTGAGCGCCCCAAAAATCTTTTGGAGCGATGTCTATGAGCTCGATGATTCTTTCGTTCAAAAGCGTTGTATTTAA
>JANMZS010000239.1:0-5081 GCA_031383535.1 Flavobacterium sp. | reverse complement strand
TTGCAATTAAAACTCAAAGCAGACGAAGATAAAATTCAATGTATTGTAAGTAATAATCTTATTGTAAACAGTATTGATTTTGGTCAAACTCAAAGACCAAATTTATGGGATTATGCTGATAATGTTAACACTATTGCGTTTTTGTTAACAACATAGTAAAAAAATATTGAATTATTTCGGATTATATAATGCTTATTCAACTGCTATTACCGAAATTTGCATTTTTAAAATTTGAATATCATCAAAACTATGAAAATACACAATTACAGCGCAGGACCATCTATATTACCTCAAGAAGTTTTTGAAAAATCTGCTCAAGCCATTTTAAATTTTAATAATTCAGGCTTATCTATTTTAGAAATTTCTCACCGAAGCAAGGATTTCGTTGCCGTTATGGACGAAGCTAGAGCATTGGCAATTCAACTTTTAGGATTAGAAGGCAAAGGATATCAAGCGCTATTCTTAGCAGGTGGTGCGAGTTTAGAATTTATTATGGCTCCTTACAACTTGATGAAAGAAGGTGGTAAAGCGGCTTATCTTGATTCTGGTACTTGGGCAAGTGCCGCTATAAAAGAAGCGAAATTTTTTGGAGAGACTGTAATAGTTGCATCTTCAAAAGAATCAAACTACAACCATATTCCAAAAGGATATACCGTTCCTAGTGATGCCGATTATTTTCACTGCACGAGTAACAATACCATTTTTGGAACTCAAATGAAAGAATTTCCAAGCCTAGCTATTCCAGTGGTTTGCGATATGAGTTCTGATATCTTTTCGAGAGTAATAGATTTTACAAAATTTGACATTATATACGCTGGAGCACAAAAAAATATGGGACCAGCAGGAGCCACTTTAGTAGTGATCAAAGAAGAAATTTTAGGTAAAAACGGACGTGCAATCCCGAGTATGCTTGATTACACCAAACATATCAAAGCAGAAAGCATGTATAATACACCTCCTGTTTTTCCAGTTTATGCCGCGTTATTAACCTTGAAATGGATAAAGGAAAAAGGCGGTGTTGCAGCAGTTGAAAAATTAAATAATGCAAAAGCAGCCTTACTGTATGCAGAAATTGACAGAAACCCATTGTTCAAAGGAGCTTCTGTAGTTGAGGATCGTTCTACAATGAATGCTACTTTCTTGTTGAATGATGAAGCACATGCTCCTATTTTTGACGCTTTATGGAAAGAAGCTGGAATTTCAGGTTTACCTGGTCATCGTTCTGTGGGTGGATACAGAGCATCTATGTACAATGCTATGCCTATCGAAAGTGTACAAGTATTAGTGGGTGTAATGAAAGCTTTGGAAAGCAAAGTTTAAGCCCCCTAACCCCCAAAGGGGGAATAGAAGAAAAAATAATTGAAAATATTTATCAACATAAAAAAACACCCTCACACAATTCCCCCTTTGGGGGTTAGGGGGCTTATAAAAATGAAAGTATTAGCAAACGACGGAATTTCAAAAAGTGGAATTCTAGCTTTAGAAAAAGGAGGTTACGAAGTAATTACGACTAAAGTAGCCCAAGAACAAGTTGCGAATTTCGTAAACGAAAACAACGTAAGCGTAGTATTAGTACGAAGTGCAACCAAAGTTCGTAAAGACATTATTGATGTGTGTCCAGGCTTAAAAATCATAGGTCGCGGTGGTGTAGGTATGGATAATATCGATGTGGACTATGCAAAAAGCAAAGGAATACACGTCATTAATACGCCAGCTTCTTCATCAGAATCTGTTGCGGAATTGGTATTTGGACACCTGTTTTCAGGGGTTCGATTCTTGCATGATTCGAATAGGACTATGCCTTTAGAGGGAGATTCTAATTTTGATGGTTTGAAAAAAGCTTATGCTGATGGAGTTGAACTTAGAGGTAAAACCTTAGGAATCGTAGGTATTGGTCGTATTGGTCAGGCTACTGCGAAAATGGCTCTTGGACTAGGAATGAAAGTCATTGCTGCCGATAGTTTTATTCCAAAAGTAGATGTAAAAGTGGAGTTTTTTGATGGTCAATCGATTACTACAACTATAGTATCACAATCTTTAGAATCTTTATTTCAAGAAGCTGATTTTATCACCCTACACGTTCCTGCACAAGATGGTTATATTATTGGTGAAAAAGAACTAGCTATTATGAAAGATGGAGTTGGAATCGTAAACTGTGCTCGTGGCGGTGTAATTGACGAGATTGCATTGATTGCTGCTTTAGACAGCGGAAAAGTTGCTTTTGCAGGATTAGACGTTTTTGAAAGTGAGCCAAAACCAGAAATGAAAATTTTGATGCACTCGAAAATTTCGTTAACACCACACATTGGTGCTGCAACTGGAGAAGCTCAAGACCGAATTGGTACCGAATTAGCGAGTCAAATTATTAGTATATTAGGATAATATTTCCTGAATTAAATTTAAGGGTGATTTATTAACATGTTTAATAAATCACCCTTTTTTGTTTAAATTTGGATTCTAATCAAAAATATAAAACTAATGTTTGAACAATTAACACAATTAGTACAAAAATTTGGAAATGAAGCTGTTGTAAAAAATGATGCTGTACCCAACGAACATAATGAAGCGGTAATGGAAGAAGCTGGGGGTTCTATCCTTTCTGGTTTAAAAGATATGGTGGCAGGTGGAAATCTTGGGGATATTGCCGAAATGTTATCTGGAAAATCAACAATTGACATGAATAATCCTGTAGTTAAACAATTAGCAGAAAAAGTAACTGGTAATCTTGGTGCTAAATTTGGATTATCAAAAGAAACTGCTAGCGGTGTAGCTGATAGATTAACCTCGAAAGTATTAAAAGGTTTAGTCAATAAAGCAACGGATCCTAACCACCCTGAATTTAATATAACCGATTTAGTTGGGGCAATTTCTGGAGGAAATGGTGGCGGATTAATAGATGCTGTTTCAAAATATGGCGGCATGGTCGGTCTAGACCAAGATGGTGATGGAAAAGTAGGTATCGAAGATGCTATGGCGGCTGTATCCAAAAAAAGTGGTGGACTTGGAGGTTTGTTAAGTAAACTTTTTGGAAAGTAATTATCTTTATTATAAAAGTCCCGACAGTGTGCAATGCCCCCAAAAAGTTAGACACTATTTGGGGACTTTTTTTTTGATATTAACAAAAAGTAGATGCTATTTTAAATAATTCCTTTTCAAGAAATTAAATATTCATAATTTCATAATTTTTCATACAAAAACAAACTTAATTAGTATGAATTCTTAATACCGAAAACGTTTTACTACATTTGTACCCCAAAATTAACATCAAAACAATTTTTCTTAAAATGTCAAATAAATCTAAGATTTTTTACACCTTAACAGATGAGGCGCCTTTATTAGCCACTTATTCTTTTTTGCCAATTGTTCAAGCCTTTACAGCAACATCAGATATTGAAATTGAAACTAGAGATATTTCCCTTGCCGGAAGAATTCTAGCCAATTTTCCTTCTTATTTAAAAGAAGAACAAAAAGTGGGAGATGCATTATTAGAACTTGGAAAACTAGCCACTACTCCTGAAGCAAACATCATAAAATTACCTAACGTTTCAGCATCAGTGCCACAATTAAAAGCCGCTATAACTGAATTACAATCTCATGGATATGCTGTTCCAAATTACCCTGAAGAGCCAGCAACGGATGAGGAAAAAGCAGTAAAAGCGCAGTATTCAAAAATATTAGGATCGGCAGTAAATCCTGTTTTACGTGAAGGAAACTCGGATCGTAGAGCACCAAAAGCAGTAAAAAATTATGCGAAAGCCAACCCACATTCTATGGGAGCTTGGGCATCGGACTCGAAAACAAAAGTAGCCTCTATGGAAAGTGGCGACTTTTACGGAAGAGAAAAATCAATAACTATTACTGAAACTACCGATGTGAAAATTGAATTTGTTGACGAAGACGGAACAGCTACAGTTTTAAAAGCGAGTACCCCCTTAAAAGTGGGTGAAATCATTGATAGTTCAGCAATGAACATTGCAGCTTTGAAAATTTTTGTTGCAAAAACAATCAATGAAGCTAGAGAAAAAAACGTATTGCTTTCTGTCCATTTGAAAGCGACGATGATGAAAGTTTCTGATCCAATTATTTTTGGAGCCATAGTTGAAGTCTATTTTGCATCTGTTTTTGAAAAATATGCCACTTTGTTTGACCAATTAAACATTGATACTAGAAACGGTTTAGGAGATGTATATGCTAAAATTGCAGGTCATGCTTTAGAAAATGAAGTTATTGAAGCTTTAGATCAAGCCATCGAAAACGGCCCCGCTTTAGCTATGGTAAATTCTGAGAAAGGAATCACCAATCTTCAAGTACCATCAGATGTGATTGTAGATGCCTCTATGCCAGCTATGATTCGTACGTCAGGACAGATGTATAATAAACGTGGAAAACTACAAGATACTTTTGCCGTTATTCCAGATAGATGTTATGCTGGAGTATATACTGCCACTATTGATTTCTGTAAAAAACATGGTGCTTTTGACCCAAAAACTATGGGAAGTGTACCAAACGTTGGGTTAATGGCTCAAAAAGCAGAAGAATACGGTTCTCACGATAAGACTTTCCAAATGAAAGCCAATGGAACAGTTCGCGTTATTGATACCAATGGAATCATTTTGATGGAACAAGCCGTAGAAAAAAATGATATTTTTAGAATGTGTCAAGCTAAAGATGCCCCTATTCAAGACTGGGTAAAATTAGCCGTAAATAGAGCTCGATTATCGAATACACCAGCCGTATTTTGGTTGGATGAAAACAGAGCACACGATAGAGAATTAATTAAAAAAGTAACTACTTATTTAAAAGAGTACGATACATCAGCTTTAGATATTCAAATTCTTTCACCGATTGAAGCAACCAACTTTACCTTAGAAAGAATTATCAATGGATTAGATACCATATCGGTAACTGGAAATGTTTTACGCGATTATTTAACGGATTTATTCCCGATTTTAGAAGTGGGAACTTCAGCTAAAATGCTATCCATTGTTCCTTTAATGAATGGTGGTGGATTGTTCGAAACTGGTGCTGGTGGTACAGCTCCTAAACACGTTGAACAATTTTCGGCAGAAGGATATTTACGT
>JANMZS010000139.1:0-16114 GCA_031383535.1 Flavobacterium sp. | reverse complement strand
TTAATTTTCACGTATTTCCCTTTTGTGGCTGGCGGCGGATACGCTTCAATAACTTTCAACATAAATTCATTGAATTTTGAAGTCGCAATGCGTTGTTTTCTGTTTTCGAAAACCTGAACAGTCGCTTCTAATGCTTTCAACAAACGTTGTTTTGTCAATGCCGAAACAAAAAGAATGGGCACATCGGTAAATGGCATTAATTCCTCTCTGATTTTAGCTTCATAATCACGGGTTGACATCGTGTCTTTTTCGACCAAATCCCATTTATTGACTAAAATTACAACTCCCTTGCGGTTTTTCTCTGCCAACCAAAAAATACTTTGATCCTGTCCTTCAAAACCACGAGTAGCATCTATAATCAAAATACAAATATCTGAATGTTCGATGGCACGAACCGAACGCATCACCGAGTAAAACTCTAAATCTTCCTTAACTTTCGCTTTCCGACGAATTCCAGCAGTATCTACTAAATTGAATTCAAATCCAAAACGGTCGAATTTTGTATCAATTGCATCACGAGTAGTTCCCGCGATATCAGTAACCATAAATCGGTCTTTGCCAATCAAAGCATTTATAAAACTTGATTTTCCAGCATTAGGGCGACCCACAACTGCAAAACGTGGTAAAACAACTTCCTCTTGAGTAGGTTCAGGTTTTGTCGGAAAAGCATCAATCAAGGCGTCTAACAAATCCCCTGTTCCACTGCCTGATATACTAGCAAAAGTAAAATAGTCTCCCAAACCAAGGTTGTAAAATTCAATAGCATCCTTTTCACGCATGGCATTATCTACCTTGTTTACAGCCAACAAAACAGGTTTAGTAATTTTGCGTAACATCTTTGCGACAGCATCATCCATGGGTGTAATACCCTCTTCAACATCGACTACAAAAATAATAACATCCGCTTCGTCAATAGCTAACTCTACTTGTTTGCGAATTTCTCCTTCGAAAACATCATCGGATCCACGAACATAACCTCCAGTATCAATGACTGAAAACTCCTTTCCGTTCCATTCGCTTTTTCCGTAGTTTCTATCACGAGTCACACCCGAAACCGAATCTACAATCGCTTCTCTTCTTTGTATTAATCGATTAAAAAGTGTCGATTTCCCTACGTTTGGTCTTCCTACAATGGCAACAATGTTATTCATAATCTAATTTTAGATTTTAGATTTTAGCCCTTCGGCAAGCTCAGGGTAACAAATTAGATTTCGGACTACCTAAATCATAATTCTTTAAAAATCTAAATAATACGGTATTTTAATTTTTTGCAAAGGTAGTGTTAAATACCATACTATCCGTTTTTTTACTATTTTGCTGTGCTATTAATGTAATTTTTACAAACTAATAATCTTACCAAAGATTGCCCAGAGATTCTTTTTTTAAAATTATTTTGCTTTATTTCATCACTAAAAATTCCGATTCAAAAGGAACGGACAAATAGATGAGTTGGAAGGGAAGTTTTTGAAGATTTTGGAGTCCTAAACTGCTGATTATATACAAATCGCATCAAAATTTTCTGTTAAGACTATTTTTTATGGAAAAATATGGAATCAGATTCCATATTTTTCCATATTTTTGTAAAATGATACAAAGAGATGCAAAACCAAAACTAGAAAGTTTAGCCAAATCATTCAAAGCCATTGCTGTAATTGGTCCACGTCAATCTGGAAAAACGACATTGGTTAAAAGTACATTTCCAAACAAACCTTATATTTCTTTGGAAAATCCTGACACTCGCAAATTTGCTTTAGAAGATCCAAGAGGTTTTTTGCAAAGCCTCTCGAACGGAGCAATTTTAGACGAGGTGCAAAGAACGCCTGAGTTATTTTCTTATTTACAAGAAATGTTAGATAATAGTAACGAGAAAGGTCTGTTTATTCTAACAGGGTCGAACAACTTCCTTTTACAGAAAAACATTTCACAATCTTTAGCAGGAAGAGTAGCTTATTTGAATTTATTGCCTTTTTCTGTAAACGAATTAGCTTCTGCTAACCTAGTGCCTAAAACGGATGAAGAGCTGCTATTCAAAGGCTTTTATCCTCCTATTTATGACCAAGAAATCAGCCCATTGGATTGGATTCCAAATTACATCAAAACCTACATCGAACGAGATGTCAGACAAATTAAAAACGTAACGGATTTATTAATTTTCGAAAAATTTATGCGAGTTCTTGCGGGCAGAACTGGACAAGAACTCAATTTTACTACTATTGGCAACGAAGTTGGAGTAGAGTTGAAAACAATTCAATCTTGGATAGGAATTTTAGAGAGTAGTTTTATCATTTATTTACTAAAACCACATTTCCAAAATTTCAATAAAACAATAGTCAAAAGACCCAAAATATATTTTTATGATACTGGATTAGTTTGCTCTTTCTTACGAATTTCAGAGCCAATACAATTAGAAAGCTACCCGTTAAAAGGAGCTATTTTTGAAACAATGGCTGTAATTGAAATGGTTAAAAAATACACAAACAAAGGTTTAGCTGTTAACCTTTATTTCTGGAGAGACAAAACAGGACACGAAGTAGATATCATTATTGATGATGCTGGAAAATTAATTCCAATAGAAATAAAATCATCTAAAACAATTAATACTGATTTTTTTAAAAACTTAAAATACTGGAATAACCTCAGTAAATTAAACCATTCTATTCTAATTTACTCAGGAGATCAAGAACAACAGCGAAGCGACGGCACCTTAATCACTAATTGGAAAAATATAAATCAACTGGATTTTTAATACTCTTTACTGATTATACACTCAACACATTCATTTTATTTTACTGTTTTTTTTACTTTACTACATCGCCAAATAAATCCGATTTAAGGCAACGAGCAAATGAATGAATTGGAAGGAAAGTTTTTGGGGATTTTAGAGTCCTAAACTAATTATTATACCCAAACCTCTTTAAAATTTTCCTTCAAAATATTATATTGGTATCAACTACGATTTTCATTTAACCAATCGGGTTCTGTTTTCTGCCCACCACCCTTTTTTTACTTCTTTGGATAAGGTATCAATATCAGATTGTTTGGCTTTCAATTTTGAGGTTCCTTCATTGTATGTCAAATAGTCCACCAAATTTGAAGTCCGGTAGTATCTACAAAAGCGGTAGCCTGATAATTATTTTTTTATTTGTTCTTTCGATAAGCATTTTAAAACTATCTATTCTCAAAGTTAAGAATGTTTTTTTAAAAATCAATTTGCTTTTAAAATCAATTCCATCTGATTACTGAAAAACTGATTACTGAACACTAATTATTATACCCAAAACGCTTCAACATATTGGCATTACTTCGCCAATTTTTGTTGACTTTTACAACCAATTCAATATGAATTTGTTTCCCGAAAAACTTCTCCAAATCGGCACGAGCATCCATACCAACTTTCTTTAAAGCTGCTCCTTTGTGACCAATAACAATCCCTTTTTGGGTTTCGCGTTCCACCATAATCAGGGAACGGATTCGGATGATGTTTTCGTCTTCAAAGAATTCTTCGGTTACGATTTCGACAGCGTATGGTATTTCTTTACTGTAATTCAACAAGATTTTCTCCCGAATGGTTTCGTTTACAAAGAAACGTTCTGGTTTATCCGTCAGTTGGTCTTTGGGGTAATACGCAGGAGATTCTGGCAATAATTCTAGTATTCTTTGAAAAACTTCAGGAACATTAAAATTCTGCAAGGCTGATATGGGGTAAATCTCCGCATTCGGAACTTTCGCCGTCCAAAAAGCAACTTGTGTTTCTAATTGTTCTTGATTTGAATTATCAATTTTGTTCAATAACAACAAAACTGGAATTGTGGAATGGATGATTTTATTAAAAAAAGCTTCATCTTTTAATTCTTGTTCCCCAATTTCGACCATATAAATCAAGATATCGGCGTCTTCAAAAGCTGATTTCACAAAGTTCATCATCGATTCCTGCATTTCATAAGCAGGTTTAATGATTCCCGGCGTATCAGACAAAATCAATTGAAAATCCTCGCCATTAACAATCCCCAAAATTCTATGACGAGTGGTTTGAGCTTTTGAAGTAATAATGGATAACCGTTCTCCAACAAAAGCATTCATTAAAGTCGATTTCCCCACATTTGGATTCCCGATGATGTTTACAAAACCTGCTTTGTGTACCGACATAGTCTATTATTTTTTGGCAAAGGTACAAAAAAACCAGTCATTTTTAGTAGTTCGTAAAAGCGATTAGGACATTCGCTTTTAAAAAATTTACCCCTCCAGAATCTTTCGGAAGTGCCAAAAAAGCAAAGCTTCGAGGAATTAAACCTAAAGAAATTAAATATAAATTTTTCGTCAAAATCACAATACAAGCAAGAAAATTCTCTAAATTTATTTTCAGTATTATGATTTTTTTTAAAGTATTACCTTAATATTTTATATATGTATATATTTGGCAAATATTTATACCGAGAACCCCCCTATACTCTAATGATTTAATGAAGTTAAACGATTTACAAATCCTTGAAAAACTTAAAGAAGGCAACTCATTGGCATACAATCAATTATTTGATAAGTATTATATGCCATTATGCGTTTATAGTTTGAAATATTGCGATTCGTTTCAGTTGGCAGAAGATATTGTTCAGGATTTATTTGTAAAAATTTGGGACGAAAAGTTATATATGAAATTCGATAACCCCATCAGTCCTTATCTTTTTAAGGCTATAAAAAACAACACCTTACAGCTAGTAAAAAAAGAATCGAAATATAAATTCGATGATGTCGAAACTATTGTCAATAGGTTAATGGAGGAGGAACAATTAGACTTTGCTACTTTAGAAGAGGAAAAAAAGAAATTATTTGATCAGATAGAGGCTTTGCCCGAAAAAAGTAAAGAAGTTTTTAAAGCTATTGTCTTAGAAAATATGAAATATAAAGAGGTCGCAGAGCACCTCAATATTTCTGTTAATACAGTAAAAACAAATTATGCCAGAGCGCTAAAACAACTTCGCTTTAAACTGGATATAATCATAATGTTACTACTAGTTTAAAAAAAAATTAATTTCTTGTCACCCATTTTTGATCTTTTATTATACTTATAATATAAGACATCAAAAATGAGAAAAGTAAACCCCCATATTTTTAAACTTATTTCGCTTTATACCACTAAAGAAATAAGTGAAGCAGAATTCAACGAGCTACAGCAATGGATAAATGAAGCTCCTGAAAACAAAGTGCTGTTTACAGACTTCCTGTTATTTTATAAGAAATCCAGACAAATATCCTTTGCAGATTCTATTGATAAGGATAAAGCTTGGAATAATATTGTTTCTAAATTAGACAAGCCTTTAGTACAAATCACTAGGCCAAAGAAGTCAAATGTATTGTCTATACGTAATCGTTGGTTCAAATACGTAGCAGCAGCTATGATAGTTGGGATACTAACCACAACCTACATTCTAAAAGATAATTTTTTCACAAACCCTATAGAGGCCAATCCAGTTATAGTAGAAAACAATAATACTATTGAAACTGGAACAGACAAAGCCACTTTGACCCTTGAAGATGGTTCTGTAATAACATTAAAAAATGGAAATAACTTCCATACTCAAAATGCTACCAGCAACGGTAAGGAGATTGTTTACAATACCGGTGAACAAAAACCAACCAAAATAGCCTACAACTACTTAACTATTCCGAGAGGAGGAGAATTCTTTATTAAATTATCGGATGGTACTCAGGTATGGTTAAATTCTGAATCCCAATTAAAATTCCCTGTTGCTTTTGTCGATGGTGAAACTCGACAAGTAGAGCTAGTATATGGCGAAGCTTATTTTGATGTATCTCCAAGTACGCTTCATAAAGGCGCTAAATTTAAAGTTTTTAACAAATCTCAAGAGGTAGAAGTAGTAGGGACAGAGTTTAATATCAAAGCCTATAGAGACGAAACGAATGTGTACACCACCTTGGTTGAAGGTAAGGTAAATGTAAGTATTGCAAATACAAAACAAAAATTAGTGCCAAACCAACAATTAAATCTAGATATAAAAACGAATGTTTCAGTAATAAACCGTGTAGATGTTTATGATGAAATAGCATGGAAAGAAGGTGTGTTTAGCTTCAAAAGAAAATCTTTGGAAGATATCATGAAAGTGCTATCTCGTTGGTATGACTTGGATGTAAAATTTGCCAGTCCAGAACTTAAAAAATCAGGATTCAATGGCGTTTTAGGAAAAGAACAAAAGATAGAAACCATTTTGGAAACTATTAAAAGTTACGGAGTTATTAAAGAGTATGAAATTAAAAACAAAACTGTAATTTTAAAGTAAGAATAAAAAAAAGGGATCGAAGTCAAACATTTTGCGGTGCATCAACTTCGTCCCTCTATGCTGTATTAACTAAACCAATTTCAATTAACACAATGCCAAATTTATGAAATTTAAATTAACCAAAGTCGATTCGTTAATTCGAAAACGACTATTATCCATTATTATGAAAACATTTATTTTCTTATTATGTACAACCCTTTTTGGTTTCACTACTGAAAATGTATTTTCTCAAGAGAAAGTGACAATTGATGCTGATAAACTCATACCAGTAGATGAAGTTTTCACTATTATTCAAAAACAGACTAAGTATCGTTTTCTATATCCCCAAGATATGTTTGTGAATATGCCCAAGGTGCAATTGAAACAAGGGGTCATCCAAGTATCAAAATTGCTGGAGCAAAGTTTATCGGGCACTAATGTTAATTTCAAATTATCCGAGAATAATACTATTGTAATCAAAGAAAATACCAAACCCGAAACTTTGAAGAGTACTAAAACAGTGCAACTTCAAGTATCAGGGACGATAACAGATCAAGCGAACAGACCACTGCCTGGTGCAAATATTCAAGAAAAAGGAACAAATAATGGAATCCAATCAGGTATTGATGGAAAATTTACAATAACTCTAAAAAATCCTAATGCTATTCTGGTGGTATCCTATTTAGGGTATGCAACTAAAGAAATTAGTGTAAACAACCAAACTATCATTAATGTTGTATTACAGGAAGATGCCGCTAATTTGAATGAAGTGGTCGTTGTGGGGTATGGAACTCAGAAAAAAATCACATTGACTGGTGCTGTTTCTACCATTAAATCAGAAGAAATACTACAAACAAAAACTGCCAACTTAGCCAATAATTTGGTGGGTAGAGTCGCAGGATTAACAATCAGCTCTAGAGGAGGTGAGCCGGGTAGCGATCAAATAGATATTAACATTAGAGGTATAGCTACAACAGGCAGCACCACACCTTTATATGTTATAGACGGAATTGCCAATCGGGGTAGTTTTGAACGATTAAACCCCGATGATATCGAAAGCATTTCGGTTTTAAAAGATGCCTCGGCAGCCATTTATGGAGCTCAAGCCGCCAATGGGGTTATTCTAGTTACTACAAAAAGAGGAAAAAAGGGAAAAACTGTTTTTAATTTTAACCATACCTCATCTATAGCACAAGCTACTAGAAGACCTTATCTTATGAAAGCACAGCAATATCTAACATGGCTTGATGAGATAAATACCAGAAATGGAAACCCAGCCGAATATACTAATTTAATTAGACAATATAGAAATGGAACTGTAGATCGATCTTTGTTTGGTGATACAGATTGGTGGGATGTGTTAATTGATGATTGGACACCTCAATCTCAATATGCAATGAGCGCAAGAGGTGGAAACGAAACCACTCAGTTTTATTTTTCTGGGCAGATTTTAAATCAAGATGCTATTTATAAAGACAACACTTATGGCTACAAACAGTTTAATATTCGATCCAATATAGATACCCAATTAACCAAAAATTTTAAGATTGGGGTGGATATATCGGCTAGAATCGGAGATAACAACAGACCTGTTATTGAAACTCAAGATTTGATTCGAAACATATTTGGACAATCGCCTGTTGATTTTCCTTATTTTGAAAATGGATTTGTTAGAGAAACAAATCCAATAGGTTTAGTAAATGGGGACGCAGGAACAAAAAATACTAAAAACAAGCAATTTGACTCTAAATTTTCTTTCAATTGGGACTTACCAACCATTACAAAAGGATTGTCATTGTCGGGCTATGCAGCCATAGATTATTATGTTACCTCGCGCAAAGATTTTAGCAAACCCTACGATAGATATCAATACAACCCAACTACTGGAGTATATACTAATTTAAGAGATACTGGTACACAATCTTTATTTCAAGAAAGCAAAGAAACATTAAACCAAACCTTCCTTTTCAAATTGGGATACAACAAAACTTTCGATAAAAGTGTCATTAGTTCTTTTATAGCCTATGAACAATCCACAAAGGAAGAAGAGTTCTTTTCGGCTAATGGGAATGATTTAATTTCAGAAGACCTTCCGTATCTTTATACTAGTTTAAACCCTATTAAATTGAATACGGGTAGTGGTGATTCAAGAGCAAGGATAAATTATTTTGCAAAATTTAACTATGCTTATGATGATAAGTATCTTTTAGATATGACTGCAAGGTACGATGGATCGGCAGAATTTGGTAAAGGCAGCAAATTTGGATTTTTTCCCGGAGCCTCAATAGGCTGGAGAATATCCGAAGAGCAATTCTTTAAAAAAGGCTTGGTAAATGAACTGAAAATTAGAGCCTCTTGGGCTTTGTTAGGGAATGATAATATTAATCTCCGTTTTCCGTATATCGGAAATTATAATATAAGCAGAGCCGATCAAAATCATGTTTTTGGCGAAACACCAGTACCCTTAAGAGGATTAACCCCAGGTACGGTTCCAAATCCTTTTACTACTTGGGAAACTTCAGACAAAAAAAACATTGGTATCGATTTTAAATTAAGAAAAGGGTTGTTAGAAGGAAGTATTGATGCTTTCTATGAAAAACGATCCGATATACTTGCCAAAAGAAATGCTTCGGTACCAGTGTATACTGGTTTAAGATTACCACTTGAAAATATAGGCAAAGCAGATAATAGAGGTATTGAGCTACAGTTAAACCATAGAAACAAAATAGTTAAGGACTTATTCTACTCTGCAAGTGGGCAATTCTCTTATTCACGCAGTAAAATTATATTTATTGACGAAGCTTTAGATATTCCTCAATGGCAAAGAGCAACAGGAAGCCCCATTGATAAGTTACTTGTTTATCAAGCCGAAGGGATATACAAAACGGAAGCCGAAGTTTTAAACTCTACACATATAAATGGTGCCCAGCCTGGTGATATAAAAATTAAGGATATAAATAACGATAATGTAATTGACGATAGAGATCAAGTACTGATAGATCAATCGCCAACTCCAAGAATCGTGTATGGATTAAATCTTGGACTAGATTGGAAAGGTTTTGCATTGAATGTCTTTTTTCAAGGGCAAGCTCAAGCCAAAACCATCTATAGACCATACGAAGTGAATATGGCTTTTGCCTATTACAAGGATAGGTGGAATGAAAGAGACAATCCAGACGCCCAATATCCAGCGGCCTTTAGTGTAGATAGCTACAATTATAAATATCGCTCTACGGTATGGGTAAAAGATAATTCGTTCTTAAGAGTAAAGAATGTTGAATTGTCCTATTCTTTAGGCAAAGACAAACTAAAAAAGTTAGGAATTGATGGTTTCAGAGTCTTTTTAGCGGGGAATAATTTGTTTTTCATATATGACAAAGTAAAGTTTCTCGATCCAGAAAGCAAATCTGAACAGGGTTGGTTTTATCCTCAACAAAGATTAATTTCTTCAGGAATCAGTTTAAATTTTTAGAATACAATAAAAAAGATATAAAATGAAATATTTAAATTTAAAATATATAGTAATTGTTTGCAGTGTTTTTACTGTTTTTTCGTGTGCAGATTTAGATTTAGAGCCAAGAGATTCTTTGCCAGCAACAGTGGTTTGGCAAGATATAAAACTAATTGATTTGTATGTAAATGCAAGATATGCCGAACTTCCGCATGGTTTTTCTATGTGGGCTGGAGGTTTGCGTTTTACGGGTATTACCGATGAATCCTATTCTCAAGATCAAGCTTTTCAATTGGATAGATATACCAATTTCAATGCAGAATTAACTTCAGATAAATTAAGTAATTATTATTGGGGTGGTTTTTGGTTAGAGGCTTATGATGCAATTAAGAATAGTAATATCTTTTTTGAAAATATTGACAATTTTTCAGGAACTGCAGATCAAATGAATACCATCAAAAAGCGCAAAGCGGAAGTGCGATTTTTGAGAGCTTTCTTTTACACCGAATTAATTTCAAGATATGGTGGTGTACCTCTAATCAAAAAATCTTTTAAGCTAGATGAAGATTTTAGAGTTCCAAGAGCTTCATTTGAAGAATGTTTGGATTTTATTATAGAAGAATTGGATTTGGCAATTGCCGATTTACCTGAAAAGTCCGAATCCATGGGTGCCGACTTTGGCAGAGCTACAAAAGGAGCTGCCATAGGCTTAAAAATCCGAGCATTGATGTTTCATGCTAGTCCTTTGTTCAATTCTGGAAATGATGTTTCAAGATGGGGAAAAGTAGCTACTGCTTGCGAACAACTGTTTGCACTACCCGGATACAGTTTATCTTCAAATTACAAAGACATTTTTTTGAATGCTCGTAATAGCGAAGTCATCTTTTTTAAACAATTTGTATCCACACAGTTTCCAAACGAGCTTTTAAGAATTTTTCAAGATAATGATGATTATTATCATTGGGATTATGCAGGGGGGCAGGAAATTGATCAGTGGCGATTTCCTAGTGGTACTGAAAACGGTTGGACAAGCGAAAATCCAAGACAGGATTTTGTCGATCAATACGAAACCAAAACGGGTAAAATTGCTATTATAGGTTATACAGGTTCTGCGAGTAATTTAACCCCTATTTACAATTCGGGTATATCGATACCAACGGATTATGACCCTGATTTTCCATACAAAAACAGAGACCCTCGTCTTGGCTATTCTGTATTTTACGATGGAGCTAATTTTAAAGGAAGTGAAATAGAATTTTGGGAAGGAGGTAAAGATAGTAGAACTAATGGTATTCCTAACAGTGGTAATGGGAGTAAATTAAGTTATGGCATTCGTAAATCTTTAGACGAAAGCTGGACACAAGGAAATAATTTACACGGAAAACAACCTTGGATACACATGCGTTTGTCAGAATTTTATTTAACATACGCCGAGGCTAAATACCATTTGGGTGATTTTGCAACTGCGGTAAGCTATGTTAATATGATTAGAAACCGATCTGGTGTAAACATGCCTAACATTAATTCTAGTGGTGATTTATTGGGGAAAATAAAACACGAAAGAAAAATCGAATTGGCGTTTGAGGGCAATCGTTTTTATGATGTTCGTCGATGGAAAGATGTTAATGATTATAAAAAAGATATTGTTGGGGTAAGGGTATTAGGAGATGCAAGCGAAAAATCATACGAATACTTTTATCAAGATGGTGCCGAGGCAGGAAAAAGATCGCTCAAAGAACATCAATGTTTATTTCCTATTCCTTTAGAAGAAATACAGAAATCTCCATTTATAAAACAAAATCCAGGTTATTTTCCTGATAATTAATGCGTTGATTTAAAATATAGTAATTTTTAATTGTTGTTAAACTATGACAAAGTTGACTTTCGGAGATAGGTGTAAAACTCTGCACCATCTCTATATTTTTTGCGCTTTTTTTTGAATTTGTATAACAACTTAATCCTAAAACAAGAATTTACAAAGATTGACGGTCATCAAAAATTGACAAGCTATTTTTAAACTATTTAAATCATGAAAAAAATTAAAATCATTAAATATCTCCTTTTTTTTGGTGGAATGTTGATTGCATTAAGTTGCAATAATGATACTCCGTCCAACGAAGATGGCGGCGGTGGAATTGAACCTCCTGTAGATGTTTTAAATCATATTTTTTATCCTGGAATTCCTGTCTATACTGCCAATATGGGTAAATATGGATTTACAGAACTCAATTCAGAATGGTTGATTCGTCGGAGTTCCTCTGTAAGTGCTTCAAGTAGTATACTCCGAACTGGGTATGATTCGCAACTAAAAATAAGTTTTGATAATTTTTCTGTCACAAGCGATTATGTAGAATGGGCTGTGGCAATTTTCGGAAAACTGACCAATAAAGCTACAGTTCCTGATGAACTTCTAGCCAATGTTAAGGGTATTAGTTTTCGTGCCAAAAGCTATGATGTTCCAGTTGAGTTAAGTGTTCAAGCTTTAGATATTGAAGGAAATGTAATTAGTACCGAAAAGTTTGCTGTCAAGCAAGATGAAATGAAGTCCTATAATTTTGTTTTCAATACTCAAAATTTTCACAATTTATCTTTCAAGATCAAGGGGGATCAGCAAAACAGTACCGATTTTAAAAAAGGAGCTATTACCATCGATGATGTTTATTTAACTAATAACGACATTAAAGCATTCCAACCACCAACAGATGATGTCGCCTTTTTGAAATGGATTAAAGAATCTAGCTTGAGGTTTTTTCTTTGGCAATATCGATCTGTTGACAACGGTATCGGTACGGTTTTGGAACATTATGAAGATACTGACAATGTTTCACTATCCGGAATAGGCTATGCGTATTCTGCGTTCATTTTAGCCGCCGAGGACGGAATGATTTCAGAAAGTACTTCTAAACAACGAATTCTTTCTATATTAAAATGGCAACAAGCTCAAGATTGGGACAACGGATCTGATGGGAAATATGGTTTTCCCTTACATTACTATGGTCTTGATGGTACTGGAAAATGGCCAAGCGATGCCTCGGCGGTGAGTACAATAGACTGGGCAATTTGTGCTGCTGGTATACGTGTGGTGCGTCAAAAATATATTTCTGATAATGAGATAGTTGCCATTTGTGACGAATTGTTAGACCGACCGCAATGGCAAAAAGTGGTGGCAAATAATTCGTCAAACGCCTATGAATATGGCAGGATTATCAAAGGATTTAATGCATTCACAGGAACATTAAGTCCCGGAGTTTGGGCAGATGCTTACTCCGAAGAAACTGAACTTATTTATCTCGAAGCCCTTGCCTCTGGAAAAGTAAATACACTTGACCTTAGTCGTATCTATAGACAAAAAAAACAAGGGCAATTTGTGAGTTGGTTTGCTTGTGGATTTACCTACAACTGGTTGCAATTATGGACTGGAGTTCAAGAGCCCTACAAATCAACTAGTATATTGGCTTATCAGCAAGATGCATTTACATCCAATTATAGATTTGGACTACCACTTATGGGTTTAACTGCTTGCTCAACTTTATCAGAGGTAAATTCTAATGGATTTGTAAAATGGAACCAATACATCAGCAATCAAGGTTCTAGTGTTTCTGGAGCATCTAGTGGTCAAATAATTCAAATATCGCCTGCGCCCTATGGAGCGGCACTGGCACTGGCTTTTCAACCCTCGTATGCAATGACAGCATTGCGAGAGTACGTAAAATTAGGATTCTACCACCCTCTTTTAGGGCTTCCTGATGCGGTAAGAATAAACAATCTCCCCACTGGTTTGACAAAACCTATGCCTAATTGGGATCCTTTTGATATCAATATAGGACCTATTGCCATGGCAATTGAACAAACCCAACAAAATACTATTGGAAAATTGTACCTAAAAGACAATCAAATCAGTACAAATTTAACGAAACTCAAAAGTTCAATAAAAAATTAATAATTAAAACCCGTTGGGTGTAATTAATAAAAAACATATTAATAAAAATTTTAACACATAGAAACATAGAAAAGAAGAGTTAGATAGCCCATTTGCTTCGCCTATTCGTCCGCCGCGGCGGACTCGGGTCATGAGTTCAGATAGCTATGATTTTCTTAATAAAAGTGAAACGCCTTTTTAAAATTCACAAAATCTATGTTCCTGCCTGTCGGCAGACAGGTCTATGTGTTAAAAAAAATAAAAAATTAATAATCAAATTAAAATTATATATCATGAAAACAAAAATCTTACTACTAATCTTTGCAGTTTCGTTTTCACTATTAAGCTGCGATAAAGAAAATTATTCTATCACCGAAAGTGTTTTTGATCCAGATGTAAGTACAACTAATCCAGAAGCCAATCAAATAACTGTATTTACAGACTATTCTGAAGGAGTTGTTTCTAGAGTTTGGACATTTCAAGACGGAATTCCCGCTACATCTACCGATAAAATTGCAAATGTTCTTTTTCCTAGAGAAGGACCAGTTACTTGCGAAATAGAAGTTACTTATTCGGACGGGTTTAAACAGAAAAAAAACGTTCCTATTCAAGTGGGTGACGAATTGTTTAGAAGAAATATTTTTTCGTTTGAAGACAACGAGGCTGTAATGGACGCCTGGCAAATTTGGGTTGCTGGAATTAAAGAAGAAGATAAAGTAACCGAATATCCCAAATATGTCAATTTTTCAATAGATAAAACTCAAGGAGCCGATGGAACATCGAGTTGCTTAAAAGTACAGGTACTAAAACCTAATAGAGAAATTCAATTGTACACAAAGCACAGAAGACCCCCTATTAATGTAGTGCTAAAACCCAATAAAAAATACATGTTTACTTTTTGGATAAAAAGCCCAACACTCAAAAAATTAGAAGCTGTTGAAATCTCAAACAATGAACCCATTAATACTGCTGGGGATCTTTTTTTTAAAAATTTGGCTTGGTGGAGTCCAGTACCCGTTGGTGAATTTGGTACCGATTGGGAAAAAAGATATGTAGCATTTGAAACAGGAGACTTTTCAGAATATCCAACAAGACGAGCCGAAAATGCTTTCGTACAATTTAAGTTTAAACCAAGTACAGCTGGGACATATTATATTGACGAAATTTCAATACAAGATGATGAAACACAATAATAAACAATGTAACACTTCCTTTAATTATTTAAGAAATTCAATTAGAACAAAAAGGCTAAGGTAGTTCAGATTTCTGATGTACTGCCTTGCTAAATATTAACCTTTAAAATAATTGCTTATGTAAACAAAAATCACACAAATTTTGAAAAAAATTACAATTTATTTAATTAACAAAATCTAAAAATTTAATTATGAAAACAAAAACCAAACATTTTTTTAAAACAGCCATTACAATTCCAATGTTGTTATTGATGATGCTGTTGTCTTTTTCGGTTCATTCTCAGACCCATGTCTATAATGAAACAACCGCTTCGGGTATTTTTACAGATCCCGATGGTGCCTTAGTTGCAAATCCACTTTCAGATGCTTTCAATTCTAGTGCGAATTGCGCTAGAGCGGCTACGGGAGGTTTTGGAAAGATACAAATTTTCCCTACCTACACTCCTGGGGCGACAGACAGACTTTATTTTTCTGTTTACAATCCTGGTAATGCCTCATTTGCTCAGGTTAAATTTGAATATACCGGTGCACCTGGCGTTTGGGAAGATGGCGGAGATGTATATTATGGTTCTGCTTCAACTACTGGGTGGGTAGAGTATAGCATCGGTCTTGCCCCAAACGAAGGAAATACAATTAATAAAATTATTTTAATGCCATCAGGCAGTAGTTCAGTGGCAGTATATGTTGACAATATTTATTTTCACACCACTTCACTTTATCCATCATCTGGAGCAACACACTTCTTTAAGGATGTTGTAGAAAATGGTAGTATTTTTCATTCAGGAGCTGGAATATTTAACAACCCACTTCCTGCTGACCCTGTTAATTCTACTGTAAAATGCTTAAGAACGAATGGTACGGGCGCTTGGCGAGAAACACAAATATTCAATGTTCGTTATGTTGTTAAAACAGGAAACAAGTTGTTTATCTCTTTTTATAACCCAAACAATGCAACACAATGGCAATTAAGATTCTTATTTCGTGATGGTGATTATCTAGGACCAGCCGATATTGCGCATGTTTCTGGTGCTTCATCAGGTTGGAGTGAAGTTTCGGTAGATCTTACTCCCTATATAGGGAAAGAAATAGAAAAAATATCATTATTTGCTGCACATAGCGAATTGAAACAAGTGTATTCTGATAATATTTATATAGGCTCAGCCTCTGTTATTCCCCAACAACCAATAGTGTATAATGAAACTATTTCTTCTGGAATGTGGTTTCAAGGTACTAATGGTGCGCAGGTTTCAAATCCAGTATCAGATGTAGTGAATTCTTC
>JANMZS010000109.1:0-4593 GCA_031383535.1 Flavobacterium sp. | reverse complement strand
GCTTTCTCTAGCTACACCACCATAAGGTGTTACACTATTCATATCAAAAAACTGATACTGTGTACCCGTTACAACAAACAACGAGTTTGTAATCTCATATTTGTTGTAGGCATCCACATTTACATTTCTGGAATCGTATTTTGAATACCCAACCGTTCCCGAATAAGTATCCAATTCGTCGTAAGAACGCGCAATCTGGTTAAAGCTGGAATTTAAGACAAATTCTCCATTGTTGTATTTGTATTTTGGTAAAAAACCAAATCGAGATTGTTCTGATTTTGAATGATTCTGACTAATATCGTTAGCTCCTGTATTGTCAAAACCGCCGTCATAATCATTGTCAATTTTATCGTAATTCCCAAAAAAATCCAAGGTCAATTTATCGCTGGCTTTATACCCCAACTTCGCTAAATAATTAATTCTCGAAAAACGATCTTCTTCATAAGTAACATTCGCATTTGGTGAAGCAATTTGAGACATTCCTTTGGTTTCCGTACTATTCAACGACGCAAAATAATTCAATTTTTTGGCGTTTCCATTTACCGAAAATCCTTGATTGTAATCCTGTGGGCTGGTTTTAGAAGTAGATGCCGTGTTATACGTTCCGGCATTTAAATACGCATTTCCTTGAATGGATTTCTTGCCCGATTTTTTCAACTTGATATTGATTACGCCAGTGGCAGCACCAGTTCCGTACAAAGTACTCGAAGCCCCTTTCATAATTTCGATACTTTCTACTTGCTCTGCAGGAAGCAAACGCAAATCATACTGAAAACTAATTCCAGAAGCATCGGTAACTGGAATCCCATCAATAAGAACAAGCACTTGACTGCTTTTCCCACCACGAATGTAGTAACCCAAATTTTTTCCGGCAGCACCTTGGCTTCCGTTGATTTCGATACCTGCAACCGAATTTAGAATGGTTGCCACACTTTGTCCTTCCTTCATTTTTAAATCTTCGGAAGTAATTTTCACAATTACTTTTCCTGATTTTTCTTTTGGCAAAGCAAATTTGGAATCCGAAATTACGACTTCATCTAATTCAATTCTGGACACAATTGTGTCTTTTTTTTGCGCCAAAGCACAGCTAGTGATTAGCACGAATAACGCACTAATACGAACGATTTTGTTGTTCATTTTAATAAAACATTTTTAATAATAAAAAATGGGAGAAAAGCCTGTCTGCCGACAGGCAGGCATAGAATGACCCATACCCAAACCTTTTTTCCCGAAAGTTTGATACTCGATGTACTAGGCAGGTCTCCTGGCTTGCGTCTTGTTGTTGACCTTCCCATTCAAAGTTATAGTTTAGAAATTAGAGGTTAGAAGTATATCACTCCCAACTTCCCTCTTCCAACATACAGAACAGTGGTTTTGTAGATAACAACAAGCTTGATAGCTTACAGTTGCGGGTACAGCTCAGGATTTAAGATTCTCGATTTAGGATTTTCGATTTAGGATTTGATACCATCATAAATCTGAAACCTGAAACCTGAAATCTCTCACCCGATTCCCTTTTAATGCAGTTTCGAAAAAACAAAACAGCAACCTCAATACGGCGACAAATGTAGTGGTAAGATTCGAATAAAAAAATAATATCTTTTTTAAAGAGGAATAAATATACCTTTGCAAATCAATTCATAAATATGTTTGTATGAAAGCTGCTTTTTTTCGAACCATACTATTTTCAGTCCTAATTTCGATTATTGGATGCCAAAAAAGTAGCGAAAATGCAAAAAAAACAAGTGCCATTTCAGAGAATTCTATTCATTATGCCAAAGGATTAGAATTATACAAACATAAGGGATTTACGATACTGAAAGTGATAAATCCTTGGCCTAATTCCAAGCAACATTTTACCTATATTCTCAAAGAAAAAAACGGAAGCATTCCCGATAGTTTAAAGCAGTTTACTACCATTCCAATTCCCCTAAAATCAATTGTTGTGACTTCGACAACGCATATTCCTGCAATGGAATTATTGGGAGTAGAAAATACTTTGGTGGGTTTCCCGAATACTGATTATATTTCTTCTGTTAAAACCCGAAAGTTGATTGATGCTGGAAAAGTTCGAGAAGTGGGAGTCAATGAAAATCTGAACACCGAGGTTTTAATTGATATGAAACCCGATTTGATTGTTAGTTTTGGTTTAAACAACAGCAATCCAACATTGGAAAATCTACAAAAAAGTAGTTTGAAAGTACTACTCAACGGCGATTGGACAGAACAATCTCCATTGGGAAAAGCCGAATGGATCAAATTTTTTGGAGCTTTATATGGCTTGGATGCCAAGGCAAATGCAATTTTTTCTGAGATTGAGACAGCCTACAACACTACTTTGGCTTTAGCCAAAAAAGTGGCATCAAAACCAACTGTTCTCTGTGGCGCAATGTATCAAGAACAATGGTACGTTCCCCAAGGCGAAAGTTGGGCTGCCTTGTTTTTGAAAGACGCACAATCCAATTATTTATGGTCAAACACAAAAGGAACTGGCAGTTTGTCTGTCCCCTTTGAAGTTATTCTGGAAAAAGCTCAAAATGCCGATTTCTGGATTGCTCCAGGGAATTTTTCATCTATGAAAGAAATGAGCAACGGTAATCCGCATTACAGTCAATTTACTTCGTTTAAAAATAAAAAAGTATATTCGTACAGCGTAAATAAAGGTGCTAAAGGCGGAATCATTTATTTCGAATGGTCTCCTACTCGACCCGACTGGGTTTTGAAAGATTTGATTAAAATTTTACACCCAGAATTATTGCCCAATTACAAACTTTTTTTCTTTCAGAAATTAGAATAAGGAATCAATTAAAAATTACGAATTAAAAATTATTGTATTAATTAAATTCTCCGAATGAAAATTTCGCTAATTATCACTATTTTTTATCAACTTTAAAAATAAATGCTCCAAAACCGAAATATAGTTTTATTTTCCATTTTGACAGTGTCATTACTATTGCTATTGCTATTAAATATTAGTCTGGGTTCGGTTTCAATTCCAATAAAAGACGTTTTAAATAGCCTGATGGGAGGAAACTCCAGCAAAGAAACTTGGGATTATATCATCATCAATTATCGGTTACCCAAGGCTATTGCAGCCATTCTGGTTGGAATGGGATTATCCACCAGCGGATTATTGATGCAGACTTTATTTAGAAATCCATTGGCTGGACCTGATGTTTTGGGATTAAGTTCTGGAGCGAGTTTGGGTGTAGCAACGATTGTTATGGGTGCTGCGTTTTTACCAATAGGGCTGTCTTCTATTTTACTTTCCTCCTTTGGAATTATTATAGCTTCAAGCTTAGGAAGTTTTTTGGTTTTATTAGCGGTTTTAGCCGTTTCTCAAAGATTACGAGACACGATGGCTATCTTGATTGTCGGCTTGATGTTTGCAAGTTTAACCAGTGCCATTGTCGGAACACTCACCTATTTCAGTACCGCTGAACAATTACAAAAATTTACTTTTTGGTCTTTGGGAAATCTAGGAAATATGTCTTGGTCTTCGATTACAATTTTATCTATTTGCGTTGCTATTGGTTTGCTTTTAAGTCTTGTAAGTATCAAACCTTTGAACGCTTTGCTTTTGGGAGAAAACTATGCCCGAAGTTTGGGGATGAATTACAAGAGAACCCGATTGATTATCATCTTTGCGACCAGTATTTTATCAGGAAGCATTACCGCTTTTGCTGGACCAATTGCCTTTATTGGATTAGCCGTACCTCATATTGCCAAACTAGTTTTTCAAACCAGTAATCACACTATTTTATTTTGGAGTACTTTGCTTTTGGGCGCGATAATTATGCTGATTTGCGACAGTATTTCACAACTTCCGGGAAGTGACATTACCTTGCCTATTAATGCCGTGACTTCCATGTTTGGGGCACCTATTGTAATTTGGTTGTTGATTCGAAAACGTAAAATGATGAACTAATTTTTTTAAACGCATACATAATTTTGTATTACTTTTAAGTTGAATGAATACAACTTATACTTTTTAAACGCATAGAAACATAGTTTTTATTACTTTTATCAAGACGCTTCGCTTTATTATAGTAAATCATAGCTATGCGAAACCCAAAGAATTGGGCTATCCAACTCTTTTTTCTATGATTCTATGCGTTTAAATTTTTTGTGTTAATTTAAAGAAAACTATGTTACTATTCATTTGAAACAATATAATATGATAACACAAAAATATTTAGACGAGTTAACTTATGATGTTATCGGTTCTGCTATTGAAGTACATAAAATAATGGGAAGAGGTTTGCTCGAAAGTGTTTATTATCAATGCCTAAAAGAAGAATTAGCTCTTAGAACAATTAACTTTTCTACAGAGATGAAAGTTCCTCTAATTTATAAAGCCAAAGAACTCAAAATAGATTTTAGATGTGATTTATTTATTGAAAATTGTTTAGTTGTAGAATTAAAATCAGTAATACAACCAAATCCAATATTTGAAGCTCAACTCTTGACCTATATGAAACTCTTAAAAGCTCCAAAAGGAATTTTAATTAACTTTAATTGTTTTAATATTTTCAAAGATGGACAGAAAACTTTTGTAAATGAATATTTTAAAAATTTACCGAAAGAATAAAA
>JANMZS010000059.1:0-3013 GCA_031383535.1 Flavobacterium sp. | reverse complement strand
CGTCGCCTTTGCTTCGCCAGTTCGGCTAAAGCCTCGGGTCTTTTGAAATCCTCATCATGTATTTGATGGGGATTTTTTTTGTTTATTTTTTTTGAAAAAATAAGATAAAATTTAGCCCGAATAGAGTAGTTAAGCCCGCCTTGGTCTTGCCTGCGAAGCTTCGGGATCGGGAGTACTGCAGTTATGTGGGAGCTTCGATAACTATCGGGGGGCGTCGCCTTTGCTTCGCCAGTTCGGCTAAAGCCTCGGGTCTTTTGAAAAACCCTTCATCTAGCGATGAGGGGTTTTTGTTTTATAGAAATGTTTTGGATGGTTTTGATTTTGGATTAATCGGATTAATCCAAAATCTGAATTAACTCAAAAAAGGAAATGATGTTAAGTATTTTCACTTGTATCTTTTCCTTTTTTGAATTTAAAACAATGGTTCTTCTGGTATTTGCGTGAGAGATTAATTTGCTAATTATTAGTTCGGATATGGATTAGTATAGATAAAGCAAATTTCACCAAATTTTTTAATTTTTCAATTGAAAAATCGGCTTTTATCAGTGTTTTGCGAAAGCAATCCGTTTTATCAGCGTTCGTTTTTACAATATTTCCAGTAGAACCAAAGCAATAAGTGATTTTACCCGTGAACGGTTTCGCTTTTTCCATAGTTTGTAATCAGTTTACCTTCAAAATCAATCCATTCTTGCCAACGTTTGTCAACGTCCACTTTTTCAGAATATTTTCTGGCAAAACTAAGAAATGTAGTGTAATGTCCCGCTTCGCTAATCATTAGTTTTCTGTAAAATTCAGCCAATTCTTTGTCTTCGATATTTTGTGACAATACTTTGAATCGCTCGCAGCTTCTGGCTTCAATCATTGCCGAGAAAAGCAATCTATCCACAAAAGCATCATTTCGGCTGCCGTCTTTTTTCATGAATTTAAAAAGCTCATTCACATAATGATCTTTTCGCTCTCTGCCTAGTTTTAGCCCACGTTGTTTGATGATGTTGTGCACCATCTGGAAATGTTCTAATTCTTCTTTGGCAATTTCTAATAAATCTGTTACTAGTTCTTCATGTTCCGAATTATAGGTAATTATCGTAATTATATTTGTCGCTGCTTTTTGCTCACACCAGGCGTGATCGGTCAAGATCTCTTCGATGTTCGATTCTACAATATTTACCCATTTTGGGTCGGTAACTAATTTTAATCCTAACATTTTTTCTAAGTATAAAAATTATTTACAAAAATACAGTTTTTATTTGTTGTGAAATGGATTGATTTGCAGTTTAATTTCCCTTATTTTGTATCATAAATAGTGAGTTATGATTGCTTTTCAGCATGTTTTAATTATTGGGTTTGTTTGGCCAGAACCCAATTCTTCTGCAGCAGGAGGAAGGATGGTTCAATTGATTTCCATTTTTGCAGCACAAGGATTTGAGGTTACTTTTGCTAGTCCTGCAATGGATAGCGAGTATATGATTAATCTTAATTCTCTAGGAGTTTCTAAGAAATCCATAGCTTTAAATTGTTCCAGTTTTGATGTTTTCGTCAAGGAATTGAATCCTACAATCGTCTTGTTTGATCGTTTTATGATTGAGGAACAATTCGGCTGGCGTGTTGCCGAGAATTGCCCTGATTCTTTGCGAATCTTAGATACGGAAGATTTACATTGTTTGCGTTTAGGTCGCCAAAAAGCATTCAAGGAAAACCGACTATTTTCAACAGACGACTTGTTAGTAGAAGATGTTGCCAAACGAGAAATTGCCAGTATTTTGCGTTGCGATATTTCGGTGATGATTGCCGAACATGAAATGGAATTGTTGCAATCTGTTTTTAAAATCGATGCTGATTTATTGTATTATTTGCCTTTGTTGTTGGAGCCTATTGATGCTTCAACGATTCAAAAATTTTCTTCATTCGAAGAAAGACATAACTTTGTTTTCATTGGCAACTTCCTCCACGAACCCAATTGGAATGCGGTACAATATCTAAAAGAAACGATTTGGCCGCTTATCCGAAAGCAAATGCCGGAAGCAGTTTTGCAAATTTACGGCGCGTATCCTAGCCAAAAAGTTTTACAATTACATAAACCAATTGAAGGTTTTCATATTATGGGCAGAGCCCATGATTCGCAAGAAGTAGTGCGAAATGTTAGAGTAGTTTTAGCACCATTGCGGTTTGGTGCAGGATTAAAAGGAAAGTTGGTAGAAGCAATGCAATGCGGAACGCCAAGCGTAACGACAACGATTGGTGCCGAATCCATGTGTGGCGATTTGCCTTGGAATGGCTTTATTGCTGACAATCCTCAAGTTTTTGCAGATAAAGCGGTAGAATTGTATCTAGACAAAAAACTTTGGCTAAAAGCCCAAGAAAACGGATTTGAAATTATAAATAGACGCTATTTGAAATCGGCGTTTGCTGATGATTTTGTTGAGCATATTTTAAAAGTACAAACCAATTTAAAACAACATCGTTTGCATAATTTTATGGGAGCACTTTTGCAACATCATACTTTGACGAGTACGAAATATATGTCGCGATGGATTGAGGAGAAGAATAGGAAGATTTAAATATGAATATTATTATGTGTAAATTATGAAGATGAAATTTTATTTAATACCAATTACTTTTTTTTTTAATATCTTGTAATTTAAGAGAAATTAATTATTCTGAAGACGAACTTACTTCAATGAAACTCCTAATTATGAATCATAAAGACCTGATGAGTTATTCGGATTACAATATGTATTTGTGGAATAGTAGTGATTTTGACTCTATTTTAAGAAGTGATTTACTTCCTTATTCGTTGAAAATGAAGGAAGTAGATCCGATAGCTTATTACGATTTTTTTCATCAATTTTTAAGGATTACCAATGGCGGGAAGTTTAATTCTAATGATATTTTGAAACTTGCCAAACAAGAGCAGGATTTACTTATCTATTATTTAACGTGAGTTCGATGTAAGTAATAATTAGGCAACAAGTCTGTTGTTTTCAAAATCTACATTTATAGAAGGTTTTTTCGG
>JANMZS010000004.1:0-2085 GCA_031383535.1 Flavobacterium sp. | reverse complement strand
TTGGTGTAAACTACCAAATAAGGATAAGGCAAGTAAAAGGATTATATTCTTATAAAACACTAAAAATTTATTTAATTTGTTCGCTTGTTTTTCCAAATCTACGTTCTCTTTTTTGATAACTAATGATAGCCTCATATAAATGGTGTTCTTTAAAGTCAGGCCACAATACATCAGTAAAATATAATTCTGCATAAGCAATTTGCCATAACAAAAAATTACTTATTCTATGCTCACCGCTGGTTCTTATTAATAAATCTACATCAGGTAAATTTCGCGTGTAAAGATGATCATTTATAATTGAATCGTCAATACTGTCTATTGAAATTATATTATTTTTAACTTTATCGCTTATGTTTTTGATGGCGTAAACAATTTCTTCTCTAGAACCATAACTCAAGGCTAAAGTCAATGTCATTCGGGTATTGTCTTTGGTAGCTTCAATAACATCGAGTAATTCTGTATAGGCTGATTTTGGTAATTGTTCTAAATTTCCAATAGCATTTAGTTTGATATTGTTGTCTTTTAGTGTTTTAAGTTCTTTTTTTAAAGAGTTCACTAACAATTTCATCAAGGTTTCTACCTCTAGTTTGGGTCTGTTCCAATTTTCGGTAGAAAAAGCATAAAGGGTTAGGAATTCAACGCCTAATTTGGCACAGGTTTCGATAGTGGTTTTTACTGATTTGGTACCGTTTTCATGACCAATTGCTCTCAAGAAGCCTTGTTTTTTTGCCCACCGACCATTGCCGTCCATAATAATGGACAAATGTTTGGGTAAATTATTCGTATCTATTTTTTTTAATAAATCCATTTTATTCTGCGCAATAACAAGGGGTTTCCCCAAAAGTGTAGGTTAATGTTACTCCTGAAAAAACATACACATCATTATTATTTATATTACCAAATCTCAGCGTTTTGTATGCTTCGTTTTTAGGATTACTTCCATCTATGTTGTCTGTCATTGTAAATCTTGCGCCAATTTCTAATCCCAATACTATATAAGGACTGATGTTTGATTTTATTCCTAAATTTAACGGAATCGCAAATGAATTTTT
Organism: Flavobacterium sp.; assembly: GCA_031383535.1. Classification (GTDB taxonomy): domain Bacteria; phylum Bacteroidota; class Bacteroidia; order Flavobacteriales; family Flavobacteriaceae; genus Flavobacterium. The sequence continues at coordinate 1,033 of JANMZS010000004.1, read as the reverse complement.
ACTTTTATCTTTTATTGTTTCACCCAGTAAAACATACAGTTCATCATATTTAAAATAACTAATTCCCGAATATAGGTAAGGTGTTATTTTTCTTTCGGACTTATGTAAATCAAAATCAAAAAAATTAAATTCAAGGCCTAAAGATACTTCTTTTACATTATTATCAAAACTATACCCTCTTCCAACCCTACTTGCCTCTTTTGAAACCACGTCATTCCCCCTTAGATTGGTTTGTGTGTAAGAAAAGCGATACGAATGTCTTGGGCTTTTATTCCACTTATAAAGTATTCCAAAGGCAGGTTTGTTTGGATATATGTAATTAGTACGACCAACATCGCCAACATAATTACTACCACCAACAAAAACACCGAGTTCATGAATTTGAGCATTGACTGCAAAAATCGGTAATAAAAATAAAAGATTGAAAATTTTGTACATTCTTAAATTAAAATTGCGTGCAAATATAATAATTATCAGCTCTATATAATGCTCAGATTTTTATTTGTGTTTTATATTAATTTTAAACACAAAAAAGTAGAAACAATTTCAGCTTTGGTTCTAGTGAAACGAGAAAAATAGAGGTATTAGTATATTAGGTAAAATATAAGAGTGTTAATTTCTTCGGTCTTCGCCCCAAAACAGTTTAGTTCGTAGGGTTTTCAAAAAGGTTTCATTTGGTATTTCGACCATATTGATTTGAAATGGCGTTTTTTTAATAATTAAAATTGTTTCGTTTTGCACAGAAGTTATGCGAGAGTCTAAAGAAACCAAATAGTTTTCTTCTCTACCAGATATTTTAAGTCTAATTTCTGTATCGTCTGGTATTACTAGAGGACGAGCATTCAAATTGTGTGGGGCAATTGGTGTGACTACAAAGCTACTCACATTTGGCGTTAATATTGGACCACCGCAACTCATAGAATATCCAGTAGATCCAGTAGGGGTTGCAATAATTAAACCATCGGCCCAATACGAATTTAAGAATTCATTATTCAGGTATGTTTCTATCGTAATCATAGAAGTAGTGTCTTTT
>JANMZS010000086.1:0-4553 GCA_031383535.1 Flavobacterium sp. | reverse complement strand
GGGTAATATGCAATTTTCTAATTCGTTTTTTGTTAATTTTGCGAGTAAGCAATTCATCTTTTGTAATTTGTTGATTAGGAAACCTTAAATTACATTTTTTTTGAATTGCTTTTTCTTTTAAAAGTTTAAATGAGCTTATTCTGAGAGCGCAACGATGAAAATTCTAAACTTGTGTCAAATTTAGCTACAATTTATTGAATTTGCTAGATTAATATTTTGTTATAAATCATTCGAATAAATGTATATTTGTTAAATAAATATTTTAGTAAACTTTAAACACAGATTCTAATGAAATTATTAAAAATTGCAGGTTTATTTATAACGTTTGGTATATCCATAATCGGTAATGCACAAATTGCAAATAAAGAGGACAAAAAAGTTAATGAAAAACCTTTTGATTACATAGTAGAACAATTTGCCGATATAAAAGTGTTGCGATATAAAATGCCAGGCTGGGAAAATCTAACGTTGAAAGAGCAAAAACTAGTTTATTACCTCACTCAAGCTGGAAGCTCTGGTCGTGATATTATTTGGGATCAACGTTATAAATATAATCTGAGAATCAGAAAAGCTTTAGAAAATGTGTATCAAAATTATAAAGGAAACAAAACAACCGACAATTGGAAAAATTTTGAAGTCTATCTAAAAAGAGTTTGGTTTTCGAATGGGATTCATCATCATTATTCAAATGACAAAATCAAACCTAGTTTTTCAAGAACATATTTTAATCAGTTATTGAAAGCTACAAACACCAATTTATCGGCTACGATTGCTGATGTTATTTTTAATGATGCCGATGCCAAGAAAGTAAACCTTGATGAATCAAAAGGATTATTAGAGGGTTCAGCCATTAATTTTTATGATAAAGGTATTACAGCCAAAGAAGTTGAAGATTTTTATGCTAAGAAGTCTAGTCCTGATGCAAAAAAAACATATTCTTTTGGATTAAATTCGAAAATTGTTCGAAACAGCAAAGGTCAATTAGAAGAAAAAGTATGGAAAAGTGGCGGTATGTATGGAGCTGCTATTGACAAAATTGTGTATTGGCTAGAAAAAGCAAAGACTGTAGCCGAAAATAAAAAACAAGCTGATGCTCTAGGATTACTAATTAGTTATTACAAAACCGGAAGTTTAAAAACTTGGGACGAATACAACATTGCTTGGTTACAAGCTACCGAAGGTAATATTGACTATATCAGTGGTTTTGTTGAAGTATATAATGACCCATTAGGTACAAAGGGTGCTTATGAAAGTATTGTGCAAATCAAAGATTTTGAAATGTCAGCCAAAATGGAGATAGTGTCCAAAAATGCGCAATGGTTTGAAGATAATTCTCCTTTGATTCCAGAACATAAAAAGAAAAATGTAGTTGGAGTTTCTTATAAAACTGTAGTTGTGGCTGGTGAATCAGGAGATTCTTCCCCGTCAACACCAGTTGGAGTTAATTTACCCAATGCCGATTGGATTCGTGCTGCTCACGGTTCAAAATCAGTTTCTCTAAGTAATATTAACGATTCCTATATTCATTCTGGGGCAAAAGGTAGATTACAGGAATTTGCTAATGACGAAGAAGAAATTGCTTTAGCAAAAATATATAGTGATATAGGTGATAAAATGCACACTGCCTTGCACGAAGTAATTGGTCATGCTTCGGGTCAGATTAATCTGGGTGTTGGAACTCCAAAAGAAACATTAAAAAGCTATGCTTCAACACTCGAAGAAGGAAGAGCCGATTTGGTAGCACTGTATTATTTGTATAATCCAAAATTACAAGAATTTGGTTTGGTTGATGATTGGAAAAAAATGGGCATGGAGTCCTATGATAGTTATATCCGAAATGGATTGGTGATGCAATTGATTCGTTTAGAATTAGGGACTAACATTGAAGAAGCCCACATGAGAAACCGCCAGTGGATTAGTGCTTGGGTTTTCGAAAAAGGGAAGGCAGATAATGTAATCGAGAAAATTACTCGCAACGGAAAAACCTATTACAACATCACCGATTATGATAAATTGCATCTCTTGTTTGGAGAACTTCTAAGAGAAGTGCAACGCATAAAATCAGAGGGTGATTATAATGCAGGTAAAGCTTTGGTTGAAAATTATGGTGTAAAAGTAGATCAAAAATTGCATGCTGAAATATTAGATAGAAACAAACAGTTTGTTTCAGCTCCTTATAGTGGCTTCGTTAATCCGGTGATAACTCCAATATTAAATGCAAAAGGCAAAATTATTTCTTTTAAAATAAAACAACCCAAAACATTTGCAGAACAGATGTTGAATTACTCTAAAAAATTCAGTTTTTTACCTTTGGTAAACTAGAAAAAAATATTTGTTTAAAATAGAAGATGTCTCTTAAGGGCATCTTTTTTTATTGAATAATACTATTTTAGTTTTAAATTGTCTGTAACAGAATTTTTCTAGTGAATTTAAAGCCTATTTGGTATAATACTACCGTTTAAAAAAGATTTTTATCATAAAAAGCAGTCCAATAAATATAAGAAAGGCAATTAATATTTTATAATTTCCTTTATAAAATAAGCTATGTAATTTGGCGTCTTTTCGATAGGCATAAATCATTGCAATAACAAAGGAAATAAAAAAACAGCCTGCAAATAGTAATTGTCCTTGACTAAACATAATTTTATTTTTTTGTGCAAATTTATGTATAAGTTTAATAAAAGTTACTAATTTGCCTTTTCATTTAATTAAATAAAATTATGCAAAAACAAATCAATGCTGTTAAAGAATTTCATATCGCTTTTGCTATTGGGCATAGCGAAATACCAAAAGTAAATTTAGGCGATAGCAAGAACATACTTCGTTACAATTTGATGAAAGAAGAAAATGAAGAATATCTGGAAGCGGTTCAGAATAATGATTTAATAGAAATAGCGGATGCGCTAGGCGATATGATGTACATTCTTTGTGGTACTATTATAGAACATGGATTGCAACATAAAATAGAGGAAGTCTTTGACGAAATTCAACGTTCGAATATGAGTAAATTGGGTGAAGATGGAAAACCAATTTACCGTGAAGACGGTAAAGTGATGAAAGGCCCTAACTATTTTAAGCCTGATTTTTCAAAAATACTTGGAGGGAAATAGCAGATTTCAGGTTGCAGAAAGCTGGTTGCAGATAAAAAAGATGACAAATTTGAGATTTCAGAAAAAAGCAGTTTAAAAATGAAATTAACCATCTTTAAACTGCTTTAAATATATATAAAGACTCATTTCAATCTGCAACCTGCCTCTTGAGTCTCGGGATTAAAATCTGAAATCTGCTATCTGCTATCTAAACTTTCACCGTCCAGCCAAAAGTATCTTCGGCTAGTTTATGTTGTATTTTAGTTAGATTTTCTTTCAGTTGTAATGCAAAGGAGTTTTCTAATTTTGGTAATTCATAATAAATGTCTTGATACGAGAAGCCAACAATAGGATTTACTACCGCTGCAGTTCCAGCTCCAAATATTTCTTTTAAACTGCCATTATTGGCGGCTTCCACAATTTCAGAAACTAAAACAGGTCGTACTTCAACATGAATACCATCACGTTTTGCCATTTCAATTAAACTTTTTCTAGTTACCCCGTCCAAAATTCTTTCGCTTGTTGGAGCAGTATATAGCGTATCGTTTATTCTAAAAAAGACATTCATCGTTCCTGCTTCTTCCAGTTTAGTATGGGTAGCATCATCTGTCCAAATCACCTGTTGAAATCCAGCTTTGTTAGCTAAATTAGTTGGGTAAAATTGTCCTGCATAATTTCCACCCGCTTTTGCAGCACCAATACCACCGTTTGCTGCTCTACTAAAATGCTCTGCAATCAATACTTTTACTTCACCAGAATAGTATGCTTTTGCTGGTGAAAGAATAATCATAAATTTATAATCATCTGATGGATTAGCAATAACACCAAAACCCGTAGCAATCAGAAAAGGTCTGATGTACATAGTGTTGCCTAATCCTTTTTTAATCCAAGCTTCGTCTAATTTAAGCAACTGATTTAAACCATCCATAAAAATTTCTTCAGGAACTTCGGGCATGGCCATTCTTACTGCTGAAAAGTTGAATCTTTTGTAATTTTCATCAGGTCTAAAAAGCCAAATATCATTATTATCATCTTTATAAGCTTTCATTCCTTCAAAAATGGCTTGTCCATAATGAAAAACTTTAGCTGATGGATCTAGCAAAAAAGGGGCATAAGGTTTAATGATGGGTTTTTGCCACTCGCCATTTATATAATCGCATTCAAATAAATGATCTGTAAAAACAGCTCCAAAACTCAAATTATCAAAATCTACTTCATTTATTTTTGAAGCAGTCGCCTTAATTATTTCAATTTTATTGGTTTGTGTTGCATTCATAATTATTGTATCCTTTTAAAAAAAACGGTTTTATTGCTTTAATACTTTAAAATCTATTTGTATTTATGTCTTGCAAAATTAAGTAAAAAACGGCGAAATCCTTGCTGAAAAAACATAAATTACCGCTTTTATCTGCGTTTTGTCTATTCAAAAAAAAAAACTTAAAAAGGAGTGATAATTTTATTGAA
>JANMZS010000195.1:0-7871 GCA_031383535.1 Flavobacterium sp. | reverse complement strand
GTTGAACAATTTTCGGCAGAAGGATATTTACGTTGGGATTCTTTAGGTGAATTTCTAGCTTTGGGTGCTTCATTAGAGCATTTAGGACAAACATTAAAGAATTCAAAAGCACTAATATTGGCTGAAACACTTGATGTAGCTACTGAAAAATTCTTGGCAAATGACAAATCTCCAGCGCGTAAAATTGGAGAAATTGACAACCGTGGTTCACACTTTTATTTAGCTATGTATTGGGCAGAGGCTTTGGCAGCACAAACCAAAGATGCTACTTTAAAATCTATCTTCACTCCTATTGCTGCAGAATTTTCTCAAAACGTTGCAAAAATAAACTCAGAGTTAATTGGAGCTCAAGGTAATCCACAAAAAATTGGGGGGCATTACCAACCCAATCCTGAATTAACAAGTAAAGCAATGCGTCCTAGCGAAACATTCAATGCCATTTTAGCAAAAATTTCACAAGTCAATTAAGTGTTAGATATAATGTTATTAAGACAACTGGAAACGGTTGTCTTTTTTATTTTAACCAAACGTTAACACCTTTTAATTAACATTTTTGTTAAAAATTCTTGTCCTTTGCAATTCAAAATATCTGTTATGAATTTGACTATAAAATACATTTACACCTCACTTCTATTCCTTTTTTGTAATCTTATTTTTTCTCAAAAAATTAACTCTAACGAAGCATTTAAACAAAAAATTACGCTGAGTGGTACTATAAAAGATTCAAAAACTAATGAATCAATTATTGGAGTAAATGTCTATATTCCTGAAATAAAAGCTGGGATTTCGACTAACGAATATGGATTTTATTCCATTACTATTCCTAAAGGAAATTACACTTTACAAGTCACCTACATTGGTTACTCTACCATAACAGAAAAGATTGTTTTAGACAAAACACAAAAAAGAAATTATTCGTTACTTGAAAACGGGCAACAATTAGAAGAAGTTATTGTAACCGAAAAAAAATCGACCAATATTCGAAAAGCGGAAATGAGTGTCAATAAACTTTCAGGAACTACTATAAAAAAGATACCCGTTGTTCTAGGCGAAGTAGATGTATTAAAAGCAATATTAACCTTACCAGGTGTTACCAATGCTGGTGAGGGACAATCAGGATTTAATGTGCGAGGTGGTGGAGCGGATCAAAATTTAATTCTGCTTGACGAAGCCACCATTTTTAATTCTTCACATGTTTTTGGTTTTTTCTCTGTTTTTAATCCCGATGTTGTAAAAGATTTAAAACTATATAAAGGTGGAATTCCTGCTCGTTTTGGAGGTAGAGCTTCTTCGGTTTTAGATATTTATCAAAAAGATGGAAATAGCAATAAATTTGGCGCAAGCGGAGGAATTGGCTTAATATCCAGCAGATTATTGGTAGAAGGCCCTATCGTAAAAGACAAAGGCTCTTTCGTTTTAGCAGGACGTAGCTCTTATGCCCACTTATTTTTAAAATTATCAGACAATCCCAATTCAGCCTACTTCTATGATTTGAACAACAAAATGAATTACAAAATTAACGAAAACAATAATGTATTTCTTTCGGGATATTTTGGTCGAGATGTCTTTAGTTTGAACGATAGTTTTGTGAATACGTATGGAAATTCAACTCTTAATTTGCGTTGGAATCATCTATTTTCTGAAAAATTATTTTCCAATCTTTCCTTGATTTATAGTGATTATTATTACGGATTGGATTTAGATTTAATTGGTTTTCTATGGAATTCAGGAATCAAAAATTACAATCTAAAATATGATTTCAAAAATTATAGCAGCGACAAACTGAAATTAAATTATGGTGTCAATAGTATTTATTATGATTTTAATCCCGGTATAATTGAACCCTCAAATACTACTTCGGGGATAATTTACAGAAAATTGGATAAGAAATACGCTTTTGAACCTTCTTTATATATTGATGTAGAGCAAAAAATATCTAAGAATTTATCTCTCACTTATGGTTTGCGTTACAGTATGTTTTATCGATTAGGAAGCTCCACTGTTAATTTATATAATAACAATCAGGCTGTTGTTTTTGATACCGATACACAAGTTTATGAAAAAGGAACACCCATAGACACTAAATATTATGGTAGTAATAAAGTGATAGAAAATTTTAACAATTTGGAACCTCGATTTGCCGCATCTTATCAATTAAACGAAAATCAATCTATCAAAGCAAGTTACAATCGAATGACCCAGTATCTTCAATTGATTACAAATACAGCTTCGCCTACCCCATTAGACGTCTGGACACCAACCGATCAATACATCAAACCTCAAATTTTAGATCAGGTTGCAGTAGGTTTTTTTAAAAATTTTAATAATGATAAATATTCATTAGAGATAGAATCCTATTATAAAAAAACCAAAAACCGCATTGATTATATTGATGGTGCCGATTTGATTGCCAACGAAGCCATCGAACAAATTATTTTAAATGGGCAAATGCGAGCCTATGGATTAGAAGTATTATTGCGCAAAAATACAGGAAAATTTAATGGTTGGATTGCCTACACACTATCACGGTCAGAACAAAGAACTCCAGGCAGAAACGCAACAGAAACAGGTATAAATAACGGCAATTGGTACCGTTCTGGCTATGACAAATTGCATAATTTTTCACTCACAAGCACTTATGAATACAGTAAAAAATGGACTTTTGGCACCAACTTTGTCTATCAAACTGGACAACCCGTAACACTACCAAATGTACAATATGAATACCAAGATATAACAATACCTAGTTACGGTCTTAGAAATGCGAATTCTCTACCTGCTTATCATCATCTTGATGTTTCGGCGACTTATGTTCCAAAAGCAAATAAAAAGAAAAACTGGCAAGGCGAATGGGTTTTCAGTATTTACAATCTTTATGGTCGTAAAAATGCCGCTTCATTATCCTTTCGTCAAAATGAAACATCGGGTTTAAACGAGGCGATTCGTTTGTCTATATTCGGGATAGTTCCTGGAATTTCGTATAACTTTAAATTTTAAATCTGATGAAAGTATATAAAATTATAATAATTCTGTTTATCACCTTGCTTACTATAAGTTGTGAAGATGTTGTTGATGTTGATTTAGAAACCGCACCACCACAACTAGTAGTTAATGCGTCGATTCAATGGCGAAAAGGAACTTCGGGGAATGATCAAAAGATAAAACTAACCACTACAACAGGTTATTTTAGTACCACTATTCCAACGGTTTCGGGTGCTACTGTTTTTATAAGCAATTCAAATAATGCTGTTTTTAATTTTATAGAAATACCCAATACTGGAGACTATAAATGCAATACATTTGTTCCAGTCCTTGATGATGAGTATGTATTAACAATAGTGCTAAATGGTCAAACGTATACAGCAACCGAAACATTAAAAAGTGTCTCTGCTATAAGCAGAACAACGCAAAACAATGAAGGTGGTTTTACGGGCAAAGAAATTGAAATTAAGTCATTTTTTAATGACCCCGAAAATGCAGATAATTATTATATGTTCAAATTTAAATCCAGTATTTTAGCAATTCCATCGTACGATATTTTTGACGATAGCTTTACCCAAGGAAATGAAAATTTTGGACTCTATATCAACGAGGATTTGAAATCTGGAGATAATTTAGACATAACACTATTTGGTATCTCAAAACGCTATTTCGAATACATGAGAAAACTAACCGCTGTTGCGGGTAGTACCAGCGGAGGTCCATTTGCAACAGCTCCAGCCAGTGTTCGTGGAAACATCGTTAACAAGACCGATGCTAAAAATTTTGCTTATGGTTATTTTAATGTGTCGGAAACTGATTTTAAAAACTATGTGATTGAATAAATTTTAGAATAAAGGGCAAATAGTTTTAGAAATCAAAATATAGTTTTATGTAAAACTATATTGCTAAATTTGCACCTCTCATTTTTTAAATCTAAAACCTGAAATCTGAAATCTGAAATCATTATGTCTTCACACCATATTGTTCGCGACGACCAAGAACCCGCATTAATAATAGCCAATGGAGCATCGTGTAGTCCAGAATTATTAGGACAATTACTAGAATGGTCGCCGCTAGTCATCGTTCTGGACTCAGCGATAGAACGTGTGATGGAATTGGGGATTAAAGTAGATGTGTTGTTAGGTGATTTTGACCGCGGTTTTGACCCCAATTATTATAAAGAAAAACAATTCCCTCTAGAAATTGTTCATACACCAGATCAAAACAAAACCGATTTAGAAAAAGCTTTTGATTATCTTATCGAAAGAAATATTCCAATGGTCAATGTCGTTTGGGCCACCGGGAAACGTGCCGATCACACCATTACCAATTTAACCAATATTACCAAATATCGAAATTTACTAAAAATCGTCATTCTAGACGACCACTCAAAAGTCTTTTTATTGCCACAAAAATTTGAAAAATGGTACACTGCAAATACTATCATTTCGCTTATTCCAGTTGGTAATGTTATCGGAATTCATACTCGAAATTTGCACTATCCGTTGCAAAACGAATCCTTAACCATGGGCTATCGAACCGGTAGTAGCAACCATGTTGTTACTGACGGAATTGTAAAAATTGAACATGCAGATGGCAATTTGTTATTGATGGAATGTTGGGATTAATACTCCTATCAGTGCTATCCTATTCACAAAAAAGAGGGTAACTTTAATTAAAGTTACCCTCTTTTTAACATACACAATTTATGGGATAGTACCGCTATTGTTTTGCTTTTCTTAATTTTTTTTCTTCTTTAATCACTTTTAATTTCAAATCTTCGATTTTCTTTTCCTGCTTTGCTTTTTCTTTCTCGAATTTCTCGATATCTCTAGGAGATAATTTTCCCTTTACCAGTTGTTTATTATGCTTTTCTGTATCTTTCAATACGTCTTTTTGATTGTCTTTTAGTTTATCATTAGCCTTGGCAATGTCGTCTTCAGCATCGCTAATGTCTTTTTGTTTTTTAATTTGTTGTTTTTGTTGTTTTTCGATTCTGTCTTGCTGTTTTTCTAACTTCTTTTGATTTTTGACAATTTCTTTTTGCCGATCTTCGACCTCTTTTTTGGATTTTAATTCTTCTTTAATCACTTTTTCAGCTTCTTTTTTCGCTTTTTCTTCTGCCTTTTGTTTGGCTACTAAAGCTTCGGCACTAGCTAAAATTGAAACGTCAGCTGCAACACTTTTTTTCTGACTAAGATCAATTGATTGAACAGAATCTTTGACAACCACAGGGTTTTCTTGAATATTATCTTTATTTATTTCTTGAGCAATAAAAACCTGAGTTGAAGTTAGTAATAGGGCTGTAAATAGCAGTTTGATTTTCATGATTGGGATACGATTAATATTAAATAGTTACTTATTTGGTATAAAACAATGTTTCTTTTGAAAGTATAAATATAGATTATTTTTTACAATACCATTTTAAAAACTGTTAAAAATATAATCGAAAAAATCTAAGATTAAGATACTATACCACTAAATTACGATTGCTTATATTTGCAAAACTATGGTAAAGTCAAAAGCGAAAATTGGAATTGAAAAAACAAATTTACACCCCAGAAATCTACATCGTTTTGGGTATGATTTTACAGCATTAATCACGATTTCTCCTGAACTTAAAAACTTTGTAGCTTCTAATGAATACCAAATTGGCTTGAGTCCCCCTAGTTTGCGGGACGATGGGGCGAAGCAAACCATCGATTTCAGCAATCCTAATGCGGTAAAAGCCTTAAACAAAGCCTTAAACAAAGCCTTATTAATGGCTAATTACAACATTCAAAACTGGGATATTCCTGAAAATTACCTCTGCCCTCCTATTCCTGGGCGTGTCGATTATATTCATTACATCGCCGATTTGTTAGCCACTACCAATAATGGAATTACTCCTCTGGGAGAAGCCATACAAGTACTGGATATTGGCGTGGGAGCCAATTGCATTTATCCTATTCTAGGCAACTCCGGTCTATGGTTGGTCATTTGTAGGCACGGAGATTGACGAAAATGCGATTCAAAACTGCAAGAAAATCATTGAAACGAATCCTAAACTGATAGACTTCATTAGTTTGCAATTGCAAACCGAACCGCGTTTTATTTTCAAAAACATTATCACGCCCGAGGATCGATTTACGTTCACGATTTGCAATCCGCCCTTTCATAATTCCCAAGAAGAAGCTACAAAATCATCAATCAGAAAAATCAATAATCTTGAAAATACTCGGACTACAAAACCTGTTTTGAATTTTGGCGGACAAAACGCTGAATTATGGTGTGATGGCGGTGAATCAGGTTTCGTGACCGAAATGATTTTCGAAAGTGCCAAATACCCAATGCAGTGCCTTTGGTTTACTACATTAGTCTCCAAGAAAGAAAATTTGGCCAGCTTTTACAAAACCTTGAATAAGGTCAATGTTGCCGAGGTTAAAACCATCGATATGGCGCAAGGTCAAAAAACCAGTCGAATCTTAGCTTGGACATTTTTGAGCGAAGCCCAACAGAGGAATTGGAAGTTTTAACCAGAGCAAACTTTTTTTTTGTAAGGTACTTTTATTATTGTAACTAAGAAGCTAAAAAATTGAACTGAAAACATTATGGAAACCGAAGGAATTGGAGAATTGATTGGCTATGTATTTGGTAGTATTTTTTTAAATTAGCGGTATTAATTACTTTGTATCGGCGTGGATGTCCGAAAATAAAAGTTTAAAAATTCTCCGCATAATTTTAGCTACTATTTTCATAGTATTCTTCATTCTTATAGTATTAGATATTATTAAAAAACATAACAATTAAACTTACTAAAACAGTCAACCCGCTCCGAAAAGTCTCTGACTTTGAGGTAGTTATTTTCGGTTTTTAACCGATTTTGTTTTAGATTATTTCTTTTATGTCAGTCACAGACTGACAAACACATCCTCAAAGTCGGAGACTGCGGAGCGAAATTTTTAAATTCCCCAAACTCATTTTTCAGGATTTCCTTTGTAACTTTGTAATCCTGAACAGCCTTAAATGAAATTCCAAGTTATCTCCGATTACCAGCCCAAAGGCGACCAGCCACAAGCGATAGAGAAATTATCGCAAGGCATTGTGACCCATGAACGCTACCAAACTTTACTAGGTGTTACAGGTTCCGGAAAAACATTTACAGTGGCAAATGTCATTCAAGAGGTACAAAAACCTACTCTTGTTTTAGCACATAACAAAACCTTGGCGGCGCAATTATATTCCGAGTTCAAGCAATTTTTCCCGAATAATGCCGTAGAATATTTTGTTTCATATTACGATTATTACCAACCCGAAGCTTTTATGCCGGTCTCAGGTGTGTTTATCGAAAAGGATTTGTCTATCAACGAAGAGTTAGAAAAAATGCGTTTGAGCACCACCTCTTCCCTACTTTCGGGACGAAGAGATATTATTGTGGTAGCCTCCGTTTCCTGCATTTATGGTATTGGGAATCCAGTGGAGTTTCAGAAAAATGTTATTGCAATTGCAAAAAACCAAATCATCTCCAGAACCAAATTGCTACACAGTCTGGTTCAAAGTCTTTATTCTAGAACCGAGGCCGATTTTAATCCTGGCAATTTCAGAATCAAAGGTGATACACTTGAAATCTATCCGAGTTATGCAGACGATGCCTATCGAATTCATTTCTTTGGCGATGAAATCGAAGAAATCGAAAGCTTTGATTTGAAAAATTCTAGAGTCATTGAGCGAATGGAGCAACTCACGATTTATCCCGCCAATATGTTTGTGACTTCGCCTGATGTGTTGCAAAACGCTATTTGGGAAATCCAACAAGATTTGGTCAAACAAGTCGATTATTTCAAAGAAATAGGTAAACATCTCGAGGCTAAAAGACTCGAAGAAAGAACCAATTTCGATTTAGAAATGAT
>JANMZS010000163.1:0-21913 GCA_031383535.1 Flavobacterium sp. | reverse complement strand
GATTGTTGTTTTGGTCTTTTTTGATGTCTTTATAAAAAGAATTTTTGAAAGAATTGAAATTTCTAACGGCAGTTTTAAACGCTCCCCAAGTTTCTTCATTAACTTCTAAAGGTACTTTTCCAGCGGCATAAAAAGCAGTTCTTAAAGCTTCTACTTTTTCAACTTGACCAAGCCAAAGGGAATGAGAATCTACCTTCTCGGTTGCAAGAACTTCTATTTGGGCTATAATTTCTTTTTTCTTCTCTAAATTTTCAAGTTCTTTACTTCTAAATTGCTCAAATAAAACTTCTCGCTTATCATGCATTTGCTTTGTCAAATCGCTAAAGGTATTCCAGATTTCTTCTCTGTGTTCTCTTGAAACAGGGCCGATATCTTCTTTCCAAATTTTATGTAAATCTTGTAATTCTCGGAAAGCCTTATTGATATCGGTTTCAATAACTAATTCTTCAACACGAGCAACAATTTTTTGTTTTTGTTCTAAATTGTGTTTAAAATCAAGATCTCGTGCTTCTCGGTCTAAGTGCAAATAATCATAAAAATTTTCTACGTGAAAATGATAATTATTCCAAACATGATTGTATTTGTCTTTTGGTATTGCTCCTGCATTTTTCCAACGCTCTCTTAATTCATTGAAATGTTTTAAGGTATCCTTAATATTGGTTTGAGGGTTAATTAGCTCTTTTAACTCTTCGACAATAGCTAATCTATTTTCTAAATTTGTTTTCAGGTTGGTTTGTAAACTCTTGAAGTGTGCGTTTTTAGTATCTCTATATTGAGAATAATATTGGTCAAATATTAATTTTAGAGGAAGTTGATACTGAAATTCTTCATTTGGATCAAGGTTTTCAGTAAGAAATTCTTCTTTTTTCTCTTCTAAAAGATGGTAATATTTTGCTAAAAAAGATTTTTTAATCTCCTCGACGTGATCTTTTACCGACATCACTTTTTCTATAGTAACTAAATTTTTCAATTCATCTACGAGAGATTCTAAGGATAAAGAATCATAATCTAGCATAGGTATTTCATGACGATCTTTGAGGGTTTCGTCTTCGCTTTCTTCTGCAATAGCTTCAATAATAGTATCGGTTTCTATTGTTTTTACTGCAGCTATTTCGATAGGCTCTTCTGACTGAACTGATATTTCTTCACTAACGCTAGTAGTTTCTATTGCTTCTAGAGGAGTAATTTCTATAGGCTCTTCTAACTGGGTTGGTATTTCTTCACTAACAGCATTTTCAATCATTTCGCTGTTATTCTCTATTATTTCCTCTGTTATTTCCTGGTTTTCAATTGCAGGAGTAATTACCTCTTCGGTTTCTGCAGAAGAAGATGAGTTTGTTTGTGCTGGTTGCAAATCTTCTAAAACCGGATTTTCTGGTTGAATAGATTCAGCTGAATTTGTTACTACATTTCCATCTGCATGAAGCAGGTTATCATTCGTTTGGTCTAACATTTTTTTAAATGTTTAAGGGTTCATTTATATTTTTCGAGTGCGAAAGGTAGTAAAGCTTGTTTAAAGTACAAAACAAAAGAGCTATTTATAGTGGTTTTGGTTCAAGAAGTCAGGCTTTTTGAGGCTTTTTTTTGTTTATATTAGTTAAATAAAACCTTTTATTTACATAAACATAACACATTAAAATGCCATCCAGAGGATGTTTTTAAAGAAAATTATAAAACTTAAGTATTTCTAGTTTATTAAATTCTTATTTTTTGATAATATAATTGTAATGGAAAATAATTACTTATTTATTCCAGATTTCCCATGATTTTTCTGCTTGAAAAACGAGCATGTCAAAACCGTTTTTTGTTTTTGCTCCTTGAGTTTTGGCTTTTTTTAAAAATTGGGTTTCTTCTGGATTGTAAATTAAATCATAAGCAATATGCTTATCAGAGAAATATTCGTAGGGAATTAAGGGATAAGCTTCAATATTAGGATTTGTCCCCACTGGAGAACAATTAACCACTATTTGATATTCTTTGAAAGTGGTAGCATTAATTTGCTCATAAGTTATCGTATTCTCTTTTTCGTTTCTAGAAACAAATTGGAATTCAATATTTAATTCTTTTAAGGCAAATGCAACGCCTTTTGAGGCACCTCCAGTCCCTAATATTAATGCTTTTTTATGATGGTTTTGTAACAGTGGTTTTAAAGACTCCATAAAACCGTAATAGTCGGTATTGTATCCTTTTAGCTTGCCTTTTTTGGTGAATTTTATAGTATTTACTGCACCAATCAAAGCTGCTTTTTTGGAGAGTTTGTCTAAATAAGGAATTACAACTTCCTTATACGGAATAGTTACATTCATTCCATTAATATCGGAATTGCTTGAAATAATTTTTGAAAATTCGGATATTTCGGCAATATCAAAATTTTCATAAGAACAATTTTCTAAATTTTCGACATTGAATTTGTCCGTGAAATAGCCTTTGGAAAATGAATAACTAATATTGCGTCCTAGTAAGCCAAATCGTTTTCGTGTAGTTTCCAGCATTTTATTTTTTTGTTAAACACAAGTTTCACAGATTAGCACTAATATATCTGTGTCAATCTGTGAAATCTATGTTTAAATATTTATTAGTATAAGTGTTATTATTTATGTTTTGCAATGTAATTTTGCACCATTTTTCGTGACCAAACCACAGGAAAGAGGTCTTCTAGAATAATATAGTTTTCAAAATTTAATCGCAAAGCATTACTTAAATGAAATTTTGCTTTGGTGGTTTGTTGAATCATAAAATACAATCCAGCCAATCGATATTCAACTTCATTTTCTTCAGGGAAATATTTTGAGGCTTGTAGTAAGGTTTGAATTGCACTATCAAATTCTCCTAAAAACTGAAGAATATCGACCCAAAACAACCAAGTATCTAATTGATAATCACCAAATTCAACTGCTTTTCTATAACCAAATTCGGCTTCTTCAAAAAGATTTAAATGTTTGTTAATCGTAGCATATCGTTTCCAATACAAACGATTTTGATTGTCGATTCCTAGTGCTTTATTGACGAAATGTAATGCTTTTTGATAATTTTTTTGACGAACATAAAAATCAGTAATTGCTATCCAGCCTTTGTCTAAAAGTGGGTCTTCGTGTACTGTTTTATTAAAGTGTTTTAGGGCTTGAACTTTATTTCCTAATTTTTCGTAGCATTTTCCTATTCGAAGTAAGGCATACGAAGTTGGATCGTCTAATTCGATAGTTCTATTATAGCTTTCTATAGCTTCTTTATATCTTTTTAAACGCTCCAAGGCCTTTGCTCTTTCCATAAAAGCGCCTAAAAACTCGTCGTCAATTAGAGTTGCATAATCAAAAGCTCTAATAGCGTCTTCATATTCTTTTACGCCATAATGCAGACGACCCAATTGATGCCAAGCGATTTCACTATACGGATTTTTGTCTATATACTGTTTTAAATAGGAAATAGCTTCTTGATTTTGATCTAGAAATTCAAAACAATACACCACATTATACAAGGCGGATTGATCCTCAAGATCGACTTCTAAGCATTGTATAAAGCTGTCTCTAGCCATTTCAAGCTGATCCATAAAAAGATATTCCATTCCGATTAAATTGTAAACATCGGCCAAATCATCGGTATATTTTAAAGCAATTTTTAATAGTTCTACTGCTTTTTCATGCTGATCTCTTTTAGAACAAATATTTGCTTTTTGTATATAAATTTCTTCGTTAGTTGGTTCTATGGCATATATTTCGTTTAATAACTTTTCAGCTACTTCGAGTTTGTCATCATAAACCAACATTTCTACCTGAACTAATTTTAGTCCTGTAGATTTTGGATGTTGTTCTAATGCTAATTTTAACGCTTTTTTAGCCAGTGCTGGCTTACCCATGTCGAGATAATGTAAGATGATATCTTCGAATTCTTCGGAATCAAAAAAGAGGACTTTGTTGGTTTTCAACATGGACTCAAATTTGGATAGGGATAAGTTATATTCTTCTTCCTCGTTGCTTAATTGCATAGCTTTGTTTTTTGAGTTTGCCCAAAATAAAATTAGGAAACCTTATTGTTATGTTGAGGATAATTTGGAATTGTTGTGAACAATTTAATTAACAAGCCCCCTAGCCCCCGAAGGGGAAATTCTAGATGGTTAAAAATAATTTAATTCTCTGTTTCCTCCCTTTCGGGTCTGGTTAGGGTGAGGCTTATTTCATTCAATGCATCAATCAATATGGTACAACCTTCACGAATTTCATCATTAGAAATTGTTAATGGCGGTGTAATTCTTATAGCACATTCTTCGAAAAGCAGCCAAAATAATATAAGCCCTTTGTCTTGGCATTTCAAAATCACTTCATTGGTTATTGCTGCGCTTTCTGTCATTACTGCCAACATTAATCCTTTTCCTCTAATTTCTTTAATCAAAGGATGTACCAAAAGGGATTTAAAAAGCTTTTCTTTCTCTAAAGTTTCAGGTACAAGATTTGTCTGTGTAATTTCTTGCAAGGTTGCCAAACAAGCTGCCGCAATGACAGGATGTCCTCCAAAAGTAGTGATATGTCCTAATTTTGGATTATGAGATAATAAATCCATCATTGCTGTTGATGCTGTAAAAGCTCCAACAGGCATTCCTCCGCCCATTCCTTTTCCCATGACTACAATGTCGGGAACAACATCATAGTTTTGAAAGCCAAAAAGTTTTCCTGTTCTGCCAAATCCAGGTTGAATTTCGTCCAGAATCATCATCGCTCCTACTTCGGTGCAACGCTTTCGTACTTTTTTTAAAAAATCATTTTCGGGTTGGATAAATCCCGCACCTCCTTGTATGGTTTCTAAAAGAATTCCTGCTGTTTTTTCGGTTATTTTATCTAAATCAGCTTCATTATTAAAGCTAATAAAATCGACATCGGGAATCAATGGACGAAAAACTTGTTTGCGTTCTTCAAAACCCATTACACTCAATGACCCCATGGTGTTGCCGTGATAGGCATTATGACACGAAATGAATTGACTTCTTCCTGTAACTCTTCGGGAGAGTTTTAAAGCGCCTTCAATGGCTTCGGTACCTGAATTAACCAAATAGGTTTTTTCTAATGGTTCGGGTAGGAGTGAGGCTAAAAGCTTACAATATTCCACAGCAGGACTTTGAGAATATTCTCCATACACCATCACGTGTGAATATTTGTCTAATTGGTCTTTTATTGCTTGATTTACTCTTGGCGGTTGGTGTCCCAACGTACAAGCCGAAACACCAGCAGTAAAATCTAAATATTTCTTGTTATTAGTATCGTAAATATAAGAATCTTTGGCGTGCGAAACCTCCATTCCTAAAGGATAGGGAGAAGTTTGAGCTTGGTATTTTAGAAAATCGTTGTTCAAATTTTGTTTTTTTTACAGTAAAGTTCACGGAGTTCTTCAACAAGCTCTGGATGACATGCAAAGTTTACAAAGTGTTATTTATTTGGGTATTTGAGATTGCTTCGTGCCTCGCAATGACTCTGCCGTCTGCGATCTGCTACCTGTAACCTACTTTTTCTTCTTATCGTAATTCAATGTTTCTTTCCTGATTTTCATTGGGATATTTTCCTTAGCATCTTCGGCTTTTCCTTGCTGAATCAGTTTGTCGTTTTCTTCATTCTCTTCTGGAGGAAAAATGTCATCTTTTGATTTTATTTGTTCCTCGCCTCGCCAAATGAGCCCTCGCAATTTTCGAGCGTTTTCTGGCAAATCTTTTTCTGGATAAATATCGCCATCAACCTGATTGAAAAAGGTAATGGTTTCTATGGTGTTTTTTTCTAAAACAAGGTTAATTTTGCTGCTTACATTTTTATTAATACCAATGAGTTCCTTAGTGTCATTTCGCATATAATAAATCACTTCAGCGTTTTTAATAATATCAACGTCATGAAGTTTACCTTCAATAAATTTACCGTAAAGATTTTGCCCTTTTACTTGATTATATCCTGAACCTAGAGTGTCTTTTGAGACTAAAAAGGTATTGTTAAGTACTTTTAGAGAATCTAGTTTTCGGGTCATATTGTTACCAATAAGATGCATAATGTCTCCAGTAATTTGATTTTGTCCGTTCCATAGAATGGGGTTTCCAATCAATTTTGTTAAAGCTAATTTAGAACTAGAATGTATCGAATCACATTTGCCACTCATGTCTAATTTAAAGAAACGTACATTATTGAAAGCACGAATAATTCGATTTCCTTCTTTTCCTGTTACCATTAGTTTTTTTCCGTGAATATAAACAGAATCATTTTCAACAAAGTTAATCGCAACAGCTCTTTTGGTCACAAACAGAGAATCCTTGTTTTTATAGATTTCAGCATAATGTCCCTTAACAATTCCTCTATTGATAGAGTCTGTTATTTTTACATTTCTAGTTGCTGAGGCAAATTCCTTATTTCGATCATAATACAAACTATCACCTTCAATTAATCTATCATTGTATTTTATATAAGATTTTCGAAGAAAGTGTGCCAAATTCTTTTTGGTATCATAAAAGCCTTTTTCGGTATAAATGTAGTTGGCTTTGCTGTTAATTGTTGAAGGTCCAAACAAATAGGAATGACCAGAATTACTATAATAGTCCAAATGATTTGACTTGATTGTATATTTTGGATTTGTAATGGTAACAGCTGTTAGAAATTGAAACTTTTTTTCGGCTACATAATATTTCCCTGATTTGCTCTTTAAGGTATTATCTCTATTGGTTATTGTACCATAAGAGTTGTAGTACACTTCTTGAGTGTTTCGATTAAAATTAATGGTGTCCGTAATCATGGTTGACTCTGGTGAGCGCATCACAGCACCACCAGTGGCAAAAGCTTGTTTTACATTTCCATTATATTCGGCATATTTACTGTTTAAATATAAGGTATCTCCTTGAACCAACTGTACATTACCAAAAGCTTTGATATAATTTTCTTTTTGAAAATAATACGCTTTATTACAAGTCATAATTACTCCATCGTGGTTTACGCGTACATTTCCGGTTAGTAAGAACGCATCTGGAGCTTCAAATTGATTCACATCCGCAAAATCAGAATGTTCAATGATAATTTTTTTTGGTATTTGTGCCAAAATTATTTGAAAACTTAGAATTGTAAAACAACAACTCATGAAAAACAGAAATTTCTTCAATGGAAATATTTTTTGCCAAATTTATGAAAAAGGAAACAATCCTAATCTATATTAGGATTTATTTATATGTATGTAAATTGTAATTTTGGTAATTGGTTTATTTAGTCTATTATTTTTAGTCTGCAATTTTAATCTGTCTTTGACAAAAAATAGTATTCTAAAAAATTCGCAATACTAAAAAAAATTACTATTGTTGCAAGTAGTTGAGAAATGCACCTATTTATTCGTCCTAGAATTTAAAATAGATTAAAAATAATTATATGTTAGATAAGAAAATAGTTGTTTATCATGTTTTTACCCGTTTGTTTGGTAACAAAAATACCAATAACAAACCTTGGGGTACTATTGAAGAAAATGGGGTAGGAAAGTTTAAAGATTTTACTACCAAAGCATTAAAGGAAATTAAAGATTTAGGAGTTACTTATATTTGGTACACAGGGGTTCCGCATCACGCATTGATTCGGGATTATACCTCAATCGGAATTTCGGATGATTGTCCAGAAGTGGTAAAAGGACGTGCAGGATCACCTTATGCAGTAAAAGATTATTATAATGTAAATCCCGATTTAGCAGTAAATCCAGCCAAACGATTAGAAGAGTTTGAAGCCTTAATTTCACGAACGCACAAAGCGGGAATGAAGGTAATTATCGATATTGTCCCTAATCATGTTGCTCGAAAATATGAAGGTAAAACGAATCCAAAAGGGGTGAGGGATTTTGGTGCTGATGATGATGTTTCTTTAGAATATAGCCGTGATAACAATTTTTATTATATTCCTAATTGCGGGTTTGAGTTACCGGATATTAATGTTCCTCTTAATGGTGAATTTGACCCAAATACACATGGAAAATTTGAAGAATATCCAGCAAAATGGACAGGAAATGGATCTCGAATGGCAAAACCAGACCGTAATGATTGGTACGAAACCGTGAAAGTAAATTATGGAATTCGCCCTGATGGATCAAAAGATTTTTATGAACTTCCTTGGGGATATGAGAATAAATCTTGTCAAGAGCATTTTGATTTTTGGAAAGATAAAAATGTACCTAATTCTTGGATAAAATTTCGAGAAATAGCTTTGTATTGGACTGCAAAAGGGGTTGATGGTTTCAGATATGATATGGCAGAATTGGTGCCTTATGAATTTTGGAGTTATATGAATTCAGCTATCAAAGTGGCTAATCCCGATGCTTTTTTAATGGCTGAGGTTTATAATCCTAATGAATACCAAAATTATATCCGATTAGGAAAAATGGATTATCTCTATGATAAAGTCGAAACCTATGATAAATTAAAAGATATTATTCAAGGACGTTCATGGCCAGATGAGCTTTCGCATATCCGTCGTCGATTAGAAGATATTGAGCATCACATGCTGAACTTTTTAGATAATCATGATGAGCAACGATTAGCAAGTTCGGAATTTGCTGGAACTCCAGAAAAAGGAAAACCATTAATGGTAGTCTCAACTACAATTAGCACTTCGCCCACCATGATTTATTTTGGTCAGGAAGTAGGCGAGGCAGCTAATGAAAATGGAGGTTTCGGCACGCACTCTAGAACTTCTATATTCGATTATGTAGGAGTTCCGAGTCATCAACGCTGGATGAATGAAGGGAAATTTGATGGCGGGCAACTCAGTCAGCAAGAAAAAGAATTACGCGATTTTTATAAGCGACTACTCAATTTTTCTGTCAGTAGTTCCGCCTTAATGGGTAATTTTCAAGAAATACAATCCGCTAATCGAGATAGAACATCGGGTTATGATATTGCGATTTATTCTTATGTGCGATGGTCTGAAACTCAAAAATTGATTATTGTAGTAAATTTCTATTGGCTTGCTACCAGTAATTTCGAACTCCGTATTCCTTCGGATATTATTCAAAAATGGAATTTAAAAGACGGTGAATATACATTGAAGAATCAATTATATCATAAAAGTGATATTGCCTTGCGAGTTGAAAATGGAGAAGGTAGCGTTCCAATTAGTATTGGACCATCTGAATCTTTTATTTATGAAGTGAAATAAATTGGATTAATTCTATTGATTATTTATCAATAGCTGTTTCATAATTTTCGTTGACTTTTTTCCAATTGATAACTTTGAAAAAATTGTCTACATAAATTTTTCTTTTGTATTGATAATCAAGATAATAAGCGTGTTCCCATAAATCTAAAGCTAATATAGGTTTGCCTTTTACCACTGCATTTCGCATCAGTGGGTTATCTTGATTTTGAGTACTTGTAATTTGAAGATTTCCTGAATTGTCAACAATTAGCCATACCCAAGCAGAACCAAATTGTTTTGTAGCTTCGTCTTTAAAAGCAGTAGTAAAGTTTTCAAAAGAACCAAACTTTTTTGTTATTGCAGTAGCTAAGCTATCTTTTGGTCTTCCACCCGCTTTGGGTGACATACATTTAAAATACAGCGAATGATTATAATATCCACCCGCATTATTCTTAATTTCAGGAATACTCGTATCTAATTTAGCCAGTACTTCTTCAATCGTTAGCCCTTCTAATTCAGTTCCTGCAATAGCTCTATTCAAGTTATTAGTATACGTCAAATAATGTTTAGAATAATGCATTTCTAAAGTCAATGGAGAAATATTCGGACTTAATGCATCATACGAGTAGGGTAATTTTTCCAATTGAAAACTGCCTTCATCTGCAGTTACATCTTCAGGAACCCCCATTGTAATTTTTTCTTCGGCGGTGGGTAAAGGAACTTCAACCACTTCGGTTAACTTTTTTTTACTACAAGAAATGAGAACGATGAGTAGTATTAAAAGTGGTACTAATAAATTATTTTTTTTCATAATTGTAATTACTTTTCAGTCAAGGAATTTATTATTTCTATATATTTTTCTTTGGCTTCTTCAATAGACAAATGACTCACTTGGATCCAAGCATTGGTTTTAAAAGCATTTCTAAGATCATAACTTTCGGAATGATTATAACTTAGGGTACCAAATGTGGCTTGCTTATAGTAGGCGTATAATCTTAATTGTACGTCTTGTGGTAATGATGACTGAGTCATATTTGAAGCAATTGCAACTGCTTCTTGAAATTGAGTATCTAAATCTTTTAGGTTCATTTTATTTAGAAGCAATAACGGTTTTTCCTCCAATTGCTTTTTGATTAAGTACAATATTAATTGGTGTTCCAAGAGGTAAAAACAAGTCAACTCTAGAGCCAAATTTTATAAAACCAGCATCTTCTCCTTGTATAACCTGCATCCCTTCTTCGGCATAATTGACAATTCTTTTGGCTAAAGCTCCAGCAATTTGGCGGTATAAGATTGCACCGAAGGTATTATTTTCGACAACTATAGTTGTTCTTTCATTTTCTTCACTTGCTTTCGGATGCCAGGCTACCAAAAATTTTCCAGGATGGTATTTGCTAAATTTAACAATCCCACTCAGTGCATATCGAGTAACATGAACATTAATCGGAGACATAAAAATGGAAACCTGAATTCTTTTATCTTTAAAATATTCAGCTTCATAGACCTCTTCAATTACCACCACTTTTCCGTCAACAGGAGCAATGATTTGGTTGTCATTGAGTAAAACTGTTCGTTTTGGATTTCTGAAAAACTGTAAAATGATAATCAATAAAAGCAATGTGCTTAATTGAATACCCATTTTTAGCCAGTTTAAATCAATAAAAACATCAGACAGTAAAAGTACAATACATGTAAAAACAACCCCTATTAAAATAGATTGAGAACCTTCTTTATGAAACATAGTTTAGAATTTGGTAAAATAAAAATATAATTGGTGCTACAAATATAATACTATCTAGTCGATCTAGGACACCTCCATGACCAGGCATTATTTTGCCACTATCTTTTGCTCCTGCAATTCGCTTGAATTTAGATTCAATTAAATCGCCAATTGTTCCGAAAACACCCACAATTAAAGCCGTTATGATCCAAATGTAAATATTACTTTCTTTAATTTCTATGTAATATTTCGAAATTAAATAACTGGTAATAACCGCAAAAAAAGCGCCACCTAAAAATCCTTCTATTGTTTTTTTAGGAGAAACACTTTCGAATAGTTTTGTTTTTCCGATTGATTTTCCAACTATGAAAGCAAAAGTATCATTTGTCCAAATAAGGAGAAAAATACTGATAATAATTTTAGGATTATAACCTGAACTCCCAAAAGGAATTTTTGTAATAAATATGAATGGAAGTATAATATAACCTAGTAAATAGATGTATTTTGATAGGGTAGAAACGATTGTTACTTTTTTATCGAACAAAAAAAACATACATTTTGTAGAAACTAGTAACGTTATGAAAAGTATAATTAGTTCTAAATTTTTATCGAATCGTAATGAATAAAATAAGGATTCTTCTTTTGAAGCATTGGTAATTCGATAGGATAGAAAATAAGTTATAAATGCAAATGAAATCGGGAGTATTTTGTTTATTCTAATTAAGCCGCAAAATTCATAAACAGCAATTAGTAAAAATACTCCAAAAAGAATAAAAAATACTTCAAGATTTTCATTTGTCGAAAACTGTATTGAAGCTAGTAATAGAATTACATATATAGCACCCGATAAAGCTCTCTTGAGTGTTTCATTCATGTTAAAAATCTTCTAAAAGCAATAAATATAGATTTTTAGCTGAACTACCATAATGAGTAAAGTTTTCTTCTACTGCTTTTTCAAAATATTTTATAGTAGTGATATTGGTAGGATAATTTTTAAGGTATTTCTTTTTGATAACACTCAGACCATCACTTTTTGAATCTATAATTTGGCTGATAGCCGCAACAATTATAATATTTGAAGGTAGTTCGTTAGGTTTGTTTTGTTTAATTTGATTAGAAGAAAAAAGTATAGACCCTTCATCGGCAATTAAATTTTCGCAACTAGCTAATAAAAAAGTAGGGTTTTTTGGTTTATCATGATTAATTTTATTCTCATCAAGTAAACTAAAAAGGTCATTTTCATAACATAAAGATTCTTTTTCAAACCAATCATTTTCTTCTAAAATGTTTTCAAAATGGTCTTTAATTTCTAATGTGTTTTCACAGTACAAAAATTTTCCCCCATTTTTCTTAAAATTATAAATAAATTTTTCATCCAAAGGAGAATCTGAATTCAAAACAAATTGACCATATTCATTATCTTTTTCTTCGTCAGAAGCAGGATTATTGGCACCAAAAATTTTTCTAAAAAGACTCATATTCTACTATACTAGTTTTATTATTTTTCTGAAAACGTTCAAAGATAAAAAAATCTTAATTCAAAAGTCACTTTTGAATTAAGATTTTGTAAATAATTAAATGATTGTTGTAGTGATTATTACGAGACTACTTCTTTAAGATTAGGGTCAAATGTTCTTTTACCAAAAATTGCTTCTAAGTCGTCTTTGAAAATCACTTCTTTTTCTATTAGAATGTCTGCTAATTGATTCAATTTGTCTTTGTTGTTTTCTAATATTTTGATAGCTCTTTCGTATTGGCTTTCAATCAGTAAGGATATTTCTTTATCTATAACCATGGCAGTTTCTTCGGAATAAGGTTTAGAAAAACTATATTCACTTTGACCTGTAGAATCATAATACGTAACATTTCCAATTTTTTCGTTTAAACCATATATGGTTACCATGGCACGAGCTTGTTTAGTGACTTTTTCTAAATCACTAAGAGCTCCAGTCGAAATTTTGTTGAACGTTACCTTTTCAGCAGCTCTTCCACCCATAGTAGCACACATTTCGTCTAGCATTTGTTCTGGTCTTACAATTTGTCTTTCTTCTGGGAGATACCATGCAGCACCAAGACTTTGTCCACGGGGAACAATCGTGACTTTAATTAATGGGGCGGCGTGTTCAAGCATCCAGCTTACAGTAGCGTGTCCCGCTTCATGAATGGCAATAGCTTTCTTTTCTTCGGGTGTGATAATTTTATTTTTCTTTTCTAATCCACCTACTATTCTATCAACGGCATCAAGAAAATCTTGTTTGTCAACAGCTGTTTTGTTGTTTCTAGCAGCAATCAAGGCAGCTTCATTACAAACATTAGCAATATCAGCACCAGAAAAACCTGGTGTTTGCTTGGCTAAAAAGTCGGTATCTAGACCCTCCACTTTTTTCAAAGGGGCAAGATGTACTAAGAAAATTTCTGCTCTTTCTCGAATATCAGGTAAGTCTACAAATATTTGTCTGTCAAAACGTCCAGCACGCATTAGAGCTTTATCTAATACATCAGCTCGGTTTGTTGCTGCTAATACAATCACGTTTGAATTTGTACCAAAACCATCCATTTCGGTTAGTAATTGATTTAGGGTATTTTCACGTTCGTCATTACCACCTGACATATTGTTTTTCCCTCTCGCTCTACCTACAGCGTCAATTTCGTCGATAAAAATAATTGCAGGTGATTTTTCTTTGGCTTGTTTGAATAAATCACGCACTCGTGAAGCTCCAACACCCACAAACATCTCCACAAAATCTGAACCTGATAGCGAAAAGAAAGGTACTTGAGCTTCACCAGCGACTGCTTTTGCTAATAGGGTTTTTCCGGTGCCTGGAGGACCAACTAACAAAGCCCCTTTTGGAATCTTTCCACCTAGGTTAGTATATTTTTCAGGGTTTTTTAAGAACTCTACTATTTCTTGAATTTCTTCTTTTGCTCCTTCTAAACCAGCAACATCTTTAAATGAGGTTTTAATATCTGTTTTTTCGTCAAAAAGTTTGGCTTTTGATTTGCCAATATTAAAAATTTGACCTCCTCCAGCGCCTCCTCCACCAGACATTCTGCGCATGATAAATAACCATACTCCGATAATGATAATAATTGGAAGTAAACTAATGATGATATCACTCCAATTATTACTTTCTTGAAAATTATAATTTTTTAATTTTCCGTCTGCAACAGCTTTTTCTAATTTTTTTTCAAAAATTTGACCATCGCCTAGATTTAATACATAGTGAGGTCCTTTATTAGGTTGGTCTAAAATATTTTTGGCGATTTTTTTATTGGCAGGATCTTTTAAGGCTTCATCACTCAAAAATATTTCGGCATCTTTTTTATTATAAATTATCACTTTTTTAATCTGACCTTTTTCTAAAAGGGTGTTAAATTCAGGTTGTTCTAATTTAATAGGTTCTGATAAGTTAGAACCACCAGTGAAATAACTTATAGATAAGAAAATAAGCAAGATAACGGTATAAATTAACCAAGGACTTATTTTAAAATTGTTCGAATTTGTATTATTTTTTTTAGCCATTATAAGTAAATATCTTTAGTATTTATTTTGAATTGTAGTTATTTTCGCATCACCCCAAAGGCTTTCGATATTGTAATATTCTCTTATTTGCTTTTGAAAAACGTGAACTACAATATGCACATAGTCCATAAGAACCCATTCGGCGTTGTCTGTTCCTTCAACATGCCAAGGTTTGTCTTTTATTTCTTTAGAAACTGTTTTTTGGATAGAGTTAACTATAGCGTTAACTTGCGTGTTTGAATTTCCATTGCAGATGATAAAATAGTCACAAACTGCGGTGTCTATTTCTCTTAAGTCCAGAATATCGATATCATTACCTTTTACTTCTTCAATTCCTTTAATGATGTTTGCTAAAAGGACATCATTATTTATGGTTTTTTTTGTCATGAATTATTTTTGATATAAGTTGGTAAAGTTACCATTTTTTGTGTTTATTTTTGAAGCTTAACATAATATTAAATTCTGTTTCACAAAATATTTCTTATGAAACTAATCAAACTCGATGCCATAGATTCTACTAATGAATTCCTCAAAGGATTATCGAGTAATCAAACTTTAGAAAATTTTACTGTAGTTACTGCTGAAAATCAAACAAAAGGCAAAGGGCAAATGGGTGCTTCATGGGTGTCTGAAATGAGTAAAAATCTAATAATGAGTGTTTTGGTTAAAGATTTTTTCTTCGATAAAAATCAAATTTTCGATATCAATATTGTAACTGCAATTACAGTTATTGAAGCTTTGCAGAGTTTTAATATTCCTGAATTAAGTATTAAATGGCCTAACGACATATTGTCATATACTAAAAAAATTGGCGGAATTTTAATTGAAAATAGTTTCAAGAATGATGGAAAAATCATATCTGTAGTAGGTTTAGGCTTAAATGTTAATCAAATAAACTTTGAAAAATTGCCAAAAGCATCTTCATTGGCGGTACTATGTAATGCTACTTTTAACAAAGAAGAACTGCTTTTTGCAATTGTAGAAAAGCTGAAATATAACTGTCAGCTATGGAATGAGAATAAAAAAACACTATTGTCAAAGTATAGTACTTTACTCTTTAAAAAAGGAGTGCCAATGCCTTTTTCAGACCAAAATCAACAAAATTTTATGGGTATCATTCAGGGTGTTTCAACTAATGGGAAACTCCAAATTCTTTTAGAAGATGATTCAATAGCTGAATTTGAAATTAAAGAGATTCAAATGTTGTATTGATAGCAAAAAGTACTATTATTTGTTATTTCTACACAGGATAAATCTTATGATGTGAGCAACTGATGAGATTCTTCGTTACTCAGCATGAAAATGTAGGAGAATATTAAGTTATAATTTCGGCATATTCACAGCCAAAGTTTCGATAAATTTACCAATTGGGCCTTTTATCATCATCGCCATCATCGCGTTAAATTCACCTTCAAAATGCAGTTGTACATTCGATAAATTTTTAGAAACGGAAATAATGTCTGCTTCTAATGTAAAAGGTAATTTATCGCTTGCAGCACCCAAAATTATTTTGTTTGGAGCTACCTTTTCTTTCATAATAAGTTTTATTTCTGGCATTCCTTTTAGTCCAAAAATGAAAGCATTATCCCCAATAACCTCAAATTTAGCAATATTTTCAGGCATCAACTTTTCAAAATTTCTCACATTGCTTAATAAATCAAATAACTCTTGTGCTGATTTTTCGACACTTACTCTTGGACTTTCTAAATTCATAATAATAGTATGTTTTTTTATTTATTACTGAACTCCCTCCCTTCGTGAGGGTTGGGATGGGCAATTCCAAGTCGATGGACTCAAATTCCATTCTCTTAATACTTGTTCTTCCGCTTCGGTGATGTACCTTTTAGCAACCGCTAAATTTAATAAATTTTGATAATTACTTAGGGTAAACAAATCAACATTTGCAGTTGCAAAGTTGGTTTCAGCAACTTCAAATCCATACGTAAAAATGGCTGTCATCCCTTTAACATTAGCTCCAGCAGCTCTCAAAGCTTCTACAGCAAGTAGACTACTATTGCCTGTGCTGATTAAATCTTCGACTATTATTACATTTTGTCCTTTTTCTAAAAAACCTTCTACTTGGTTTTGTCTACCATGTTTTTTTGGTTCTGGACGAACATAAACAAAAGGAAGTCCTAAACTTTCGGCAACCAAAATACCAATACCAATAGCACCTGTAGCCACTCCAGCAATAACATCGGGTTTCCCAAATTGTTTTTCTATATTTTTGGCAAATTCATCTCGAATATAATTTCGAATCATCGGAAATGACAATATTAGTCGATTATCACAATAAATGGGTGATTGCCATCCTGAAGCCCATGTAAAAGGATTTCCTGGATTCAATTTAATTGCATTTATTTGCAAAAGTAATTCGGCAGTTTTTTCGGCAGTATCTTTATTAAATATCATAGTACAAATGTATAAAGTTTTTGTGAACGACAAACCACTTTTTTTGACAAATGAAATCTCTAAAGAGACTAATTTTCAACTTTTTTTATTAGAAAGTGTTGACATAGTTCAACTTATAGTCAAAATATTTCAGAATAAGATACAAAAGGCTTATCTCTATCATCCTGACGAGAAAGAGATTATGAAAACTTTGAAATCTAAAATCCCAGTTAATAAAGCGGGAGGAGGCTTGGTTTATAATACGAAAGGGGAGGTTTTATTTATTTTCAGAGGTGGAAAATGGGATTTACCAAAGGGAGGAATCGAAAAAGGCGAGGATATAGAAGAAACCGCTATGCGTGAAGTAGAGGAAGAAACGGGTGTTAATAAATTGACTATTACAAAAAAATTGCAAAAAACCTATCATATATTCAAAAGAAACGGAGTTTATAAATTAAAAATTACCCATTGGTTTGAAATGAAATCTAATTTTGAAGGCATTCCAATTGGGCAATTAGATGAGGGTATAGAAAAAGCAATCTGGGTTGCTCCAAATGAAATTCCTGAGATATTAAAAAAATCCTACGAGAACATTAAATTATTATTTGAAGAAGAGAATATAAGTTTGTAGTTTCCAGTTCCGATAGCTATCGGAAGCAGATTTCAGTTTTAAGATTCTTCCCGCTCCCAACTTCCAACTTGTCACATCTGAATACTAAAAACGGAGTACTGATAACTTTTCCATTACCTTTGCAAAATGAATAAAAAACATCATTCTAATAATTTACTTCTCAATTTAGGCATCGTAAATCTTAACGAAATGCAGGTTGCTGCTCAAGAAACCATTTTGAGCGACAACAATATTTTACTCCTTTCGCCAACAGGTTCTGGAAAAACACTAGCTTTCTTGTTGCCCATTTTCGAAATGTTAAAACCTGAAATACTTTCTGTTCAATGTTTAATTCTCGTTCCATCACGTGAATTGGGCATACAAATTGAGCAGGTTTGGAAAAAAATGGGAACGGATTACAAAGTAAATGTTTGCTACGGTGGACATTCCATCGACACCGAAATCAAAAATTTAAGCAATCCACCCGCTGTATTAATTGGCACGCCTGGTCGTATTGCTGATCATATCGATAGGGAAACTTTTCGATTGGATAAAATCGAAACTTTAATTCTCGACGAATTCGACAAATCATTACAATTGGGTTTTCACGAACAAATGTCATTTATCATTGGAAAATTATCTAAACTGAACAAACGCGTTTTGGTTTCGGCAACTTCCGATATCGAAATTCCAAAATATACCAGAGTGGTCAATCCTATGGTTTTGGACTTTATTCCAAATCAAGAAGAAGAATCTAATCTCTCTTTAAAAATGATTATTTCGAAAGAGAAAGACAAAATGGGTAGTTTGTTTCATTTAATTTGCTCTTTAAAATCACAATCGGCAATCGTGTTTTGTAACCATCGGGATGCTGCAGAACGTATTAGTGATACGTTGAACGAAAAAGGAATTTATGCGACCTATTATCACGGTGGTATGGATCAAGAGGAACGAGAGCGTGCTCTGATTCAATTCAGAAACGGAAGTGTAAGTTACTTAATTACAACAGATTTGGCGGCTCGTGGACTCGACATTCCCGAAATGAAGCATGTTATACATTACCATTTGCCTTTAAAGGAGGACGAATTCACGCATAGAAACGGAAGAACAGCCCGAATGCAAGCTTCTGGAACAGCTTATATCATTGCTAACGAAAGTGAAAAAAAGCTAGAGTATATCGATTACGGAATGCCAATTTTAAAAGTAGAAAACAATACTACTTTACCCAAGCCACCTGAATTTCAAACTATTTACATTAGCGGTGGCAAGAAAAACAAGTTAAACAAAATAGACATTGTAGGTTTCTTTTCCCAAAAAGGAAAACTGGAGAAAGGCGATTTGGGATTAATCGAAGTAAAGGATTTTATTTCGTTTGCGGCCGTAAAATTCAATAAAGTAAAAGACTTACTTCACAACATCAAGGACGAAAAAATGAAAGGCAAGAAATTTAAAATTGAAGTTGCCAGAAAAGTGATTAAGAAAGAGGAGGAGTAGTGTTCAGTCCCGATAGCTATCGGGATCAGATTTCATAAGAATATTAAACATCCCCATAAAAAAAACGAAAATTCATTGAGTAATCAATACGATTTCGTTTTTAACTTCTAACTTCCCACTTCTAACCTCTAACTTTAAACTATATTTTCTTCACATATTGTGTAATAATAACAATAGTTTGTCCGTCAACACGACCTTCAATATAATCAGCGTTTTCGTGGTCTAATCTAATGTTGCGTACCGCAGTTCCTTGTTTGGCTACCATGCTCGAACCTTTTACTTTCAAGTCTTTGATTAAAACAACGGAATCACCAGTTTGGAGAATTACACCGTTGCTATCACGGTGAACAATTTTGTTTTCATCTTCTTCGCCTTCGCCGGTAGCTTGAGCCCAAGTTAGAGTATCCTCGCCAAGGTACATTTGATCTAACAATTCTTGATTGCGCAAACGACTTAGCATTCGCCACGAAACAACTTGTACTGCGATGTGTTCGCTCCACATACTGTCATTCAAGCATCTCCAAAGGTTGGCATCCATTTTTTCAGGATTCTCGATTTGGTCGATAAGTATTTTATTGACCAAAATACTTTCATCTATACCTCCTTTTCGGGTAGGAAGTATTTGATACATTTTTAAATCTTCGGTAAGTCCAGAAAGTTCACATTTTCCACCACTGCGTTTGATTAATTCTCTTTCTATACTCATCCGTACTGTTGTTTTGGGTAAAAGTGGGTTATTATAGTTTTTTTTTAATTTTTAACCTGAACTGCTTCAGGCACTAACATTTCATATTTACCACCGTTGCGAATCACATCTCTAACAATGCTGGAACTGATATAAGATGTTTTGGCGGCGGTCAGTAAAAACACAGTTTCAATTTTGGACATTCGTCTGTTAGTATGAGCAATAGCTTTTTCGAATTCAAAATCGGCTGGATTGCGAAGCCCACGCAAGATAAAATTGGCATTGATTTTTTGACAAATATCAATAGTTAGTCCTTCATAAATAATAACCGAAATTTTAGGCTCGTTTTGAAAGGTTTTCTCAATAAATTTTTTTCTTTCCTCAAGAGAAAACATATATTTTTTCTCGGCATTGATTCCGATAGCGATTACAATTTCATCAAAAAGAGGAATAGCTCTTTTGATAATATCTTCGTGTCCTAAGGTAATCGGGTCAAAGGATCCGGGGAATATTGCTTTTCTCATTTCAATTATTTATTGATTTGTTTTTCAATTCTTACATCTGGAATCAACCATATCAAGGCAACTAGACTATATAAAAATCCTGAAATCCATGGTGAAACAAATGCTAATGGAATGGCTAAGATATAACATGCTACCGATATTTTGCCTTTTACATCTTTTTTAACCGCAAGGGATAAAATCGAATCTTTGCCTTCAAGTTGTATTATTTTATTTTGTAAAATAGTATATGAAATGGCGTTCATCAGTAAAATAAAACCATACACACTCATAGGAACTGCTGCAAAATGTTGTTCTCCAATCCAGCTCGTGGCAAAGGGTATTAACGAAAGCCAAAAGAGTAAAAATAGATTACTCCACAAAACGGCACCATTTACTTTTTTTACTACCTGAAGCATGTGGTGATGGTTATTCCAATAAATGCCAACATAAATAAAACTTAATACATAGCTCAAAAATACAGATAATAAAGGCTTAAGAGATTCAAAAGTTGGTTCATGAGGAACTTTTATTTCCAATATCATGATGGTGATGATAATGGCTAAAACACCATCGCTAAAGGCTTCGAGTCTGTTTTTGTTCATATTTTTAATTTTTTATTAGAAACTCTAATTCTTTTTTTGCCACAGATTACGCGGATTTTCACAGGTTTTTTTCTTTATAATTTTACAAATTAATCCGTGAAAATCCGTTTAATCTGTGTTATCCGTGGATGAAAAATGTCTAATTACGCTAAAGCCAATTCTATAGCATTGGTAAACAAATCTTCCAAAGAAATTCCAGCTGCTTTGGCTTGTTGTGGAATTAAACTTTCGGTGGTAAGACCTGGAATAGTGTTCATTTCGAGCATATAAGGTTCGCTGTCTACAAAAATAAATTCGCTTCTTGAAAAACCTTTCATTTTCAATATTTCGTAGGCGCGTTTGGCTACTTCGCTTACTTTCTGGTTCATTTCTTCTGAGATTCTGGCAGGTGTAATTTCCTGTGATTTCCCTTGGTATTTTGCTTCATAATCAAAGAAATCATTTTCTGAAACGATTTCAGTGATAGGCAAAACGATTATTTCTCCTTGGTAATTAATTACGCCTACAGAAACTTCAATTCCATCTAAGAAACTTTCGATAATGATTTCGTTGTCTTCCTGATAAGCCACTTCTATGGCTATTGGTAGTTCGTTGGCGGTTTTTACTTTTGAAATTCCAAAACTAGAACCTGATTTATTGGGTTTTACAAAACAAGGTAATCCAACAGTTTTTACAATTTCGGCAGTATCGATATGCTCGCCTTTGTTTAGATAATAAGAAGTGGCAGTTTTGATTCCATAAGGCTTTAAAACGGATAATAAATCCCGTTTGTTGAAAGTCAATCCCGCTTGATAATAATCGCAAGAAGATTGAGGCAGACCGATAAGTTCAAAATAAGCTTGCATCAGACCATCCTCTCCAGGAGTGCCGTGAATAGCATTGAATACACAATCAAAAATGATTTTTGTTCCGCTTACCGTGGTCGAAAAATCGTTTTTATCGATAGGAAATTCGGCATCATTTTCATCTACATAGACCCATTTTTCTTTAAATATATGAATTCGAAATCCGTTAAATTTTGTTTTATCTAGAAATTGATAGACAACGTTTCCGCTTATTAAGGATATTTTATATTCGCTTGAATATCCGCCCATAATGATGGCAATGTTTTTCATATTTGTTTGTTTATAATGCGAATCAAGGGTTAAAATGCTAAATTTAAAAAAGCCGCAGCGATTTTTCCGAAGATATGAATCAACAAACCTTTGCTTGATCTAACTTTACTTGCTTTTTGAATATCCGTTTTAACAATCAACCAATTAA
>JANMZS010000152.1:0-4390 GCA_031383535.1 Flavobacterium sp. | reverse complement strand
AAAAATGGACTATAGCCCACCCAATCCTCCCAAAGGGAGGGCTTTAAAATAAATACCTAAAACAAAATATTAAACTTTAAATTAAAAAAAAAATGGATTTTAAAAGATTTTTACCTTGGATAATTGTAGTAGTTGTGATTATTATGATTTATAGTTGGTCTACTGGAATATATAATAATGCAAAAACACTTGAGCAAAGTATAAAAGAGAGTTGGGGTAATGTTGAAACTGCTTATCAAAGAAGAAATGATTTAAT
The DNA here is from genome assembly GCA_031383535.1 of Flavobacterium sp. Taxonomy (GTDB): domain Bacteria; phylum Bacteroidota; class Bacteroidia; order Flavobacteriales; family Flavobacteriaceae; genus Flavobacterium. The sequence continues at coordinate 4,134 of JANMZS010000152.1, read as the reverse complement.
TGTGAATTTGGTAAAAACAGTTCAAGGCGCTGCGGAATACGAAAAAGGTACTTTAGAAGCGGTAATTAAGGCTAGATCTGAAGCATCACAAACTAAAATTGACCCAACTAATATTACCCCTGAACAATTAGAAAAATTTAACAGTTCTCAATCTTCTTTATCACGCCTATTAGTTACCGTTGAACAATATCCAAGTTTAAGAGCTAACGAAGGCTTCTTGAAATTACAAGATGAATTGACAAGTACTGAAAATCAAATTTTAACTGCTAGAACACGTTTTAATGAAGCTGTTAAGCCATATAACAATAATATTTTAACATTCCCAAGAAATATCTTAGCAGGAATTTATGGTCTAAAAGAAAAACCTTATTTTGAAGCAGTTTCTGGAGCTGATAAAGCCCCAAATGTTGAATTTAATTTTGATAAAAAAGAAGGTTCAAAATAATGTCAAAAGTTGAAGATTTTTTAACCAAACAGGAAGAGCAAGAAATTGTAGAAGCCATACAAATAGCCGAAAAAGAAACTTCGGGCGAGATTAGAATTCATATAGAAAAAAGAACTTCCATTGCCCATTTTGACAGGGCTTTGGAAGTTTTTCATGAATTGAAAATGGATGAAACTGAACTCAAAAACGGGGTTTTAATTTATCTAGCTGTAAAAGATAAACAGTTTGTGATTTGTGGTGATAAAGGCATCAATGATGTGGTTGAAAAAACCTTTTGGGATAGCACAAAAGAAGTCATGGCTTCTCATTTTAAAAATGGCAATTTCAAGCAAGGTTTGATTGATGGTATTACAAAAGCTGGTGAACAACTGCAAAAGCACTTTCCTTTCCATGAAGACGATACAAATGAATTATCAAACGAAATATCTAAAGGATAATGAAAAAAAGTCAGAAGTTAGAAGTCGGAAGTCAGAAGCTAAAAAAGAAATCAACGGGCAATCACCAAATCATAAAAACAAACGCTAACTTATTTCTATTAATCATTCTTTTTCTGAATAGTAGCTTTCTTTTAGCACAGTTTACAATTCCTGAAATTCCTAAGTTTCAAACATCAGTATATGATTATGCAGGTGTTTTGAGTTCTGATGAAAAATCCCAATTAGAAGAAAAGCTAATCCGCTACTCTGATTCTACTACTACGCAAATTGTAGTGATTACCATTGAATCGCTCAAAGGAGAGGATATAGGAATTCTTACTCCAAAATGGGGTCAGCAATGGGGGATTGGTGGTTCTGAAAAAAATGATAATGGCGTGATTATTCTTTTGGCAAAAGCCGAGAGAGAAATATGGATTTCTGCTGGTTATGGACTTGAAGACCGATTGACGGCAGGAATTGGTGGCGAAATCACTAGAAATATCATTATTCCAGAATTCAAGGCTGGTAGTTACTACAATGGCTTAGATAAGGGAGCCGATGCTATTTTTGATGTATTTAAAGGAAAATATAAAGGAGAAAGAAAAAAAAATAAAAAAGAAAAATTTCCGGTTTTGCCAATACTAGTTATCGTTTTTATCATTTTTGTAATAGCTTCAAAAAATAAGAATAATGGAGGGAATTCTGGAAATTCCGGCGGTGGCCCCAGTTTATTAGATGTTATTATTTTGAGTAGTTTGGGTAGGAGTGGTGGAGGAGGTTCTTTGGGTGGCGGCTCTTTTGGAGGTGATGGAGGTGGTTTTGGAGGTGGCTTCGGTGGCGGAGGTTTCTCTGGTGGCGGTTCAGGAGGAAGTTGGTAGTTTTTGTTTTACTTTAAATAGATATGCAAAAGATTAATTAGTGAAGTAATCAAAAATTAAAGTATCCTAAAAAATAAGTTAGTAATTAATACATTTATTATGTTATCACACAAAACCAAATATGCGCTTAAAGCCTTGCTTTATTTAGCCCAACAAAAGGAAGGACATATTGCTAGAACCATAGAAATTGCCGAAGAAGCTAGTATTCCAAAAAAATTTTTAGAGCAAATTTTACTTGATTTAAAAAGAGGTCATTTTGTTGGAAGTAAGCAAGGAAAATTCGGCGGTTATTATCTATTAAAATCAAAGGAGAATATTACTTTAGCTGAAATTCATCGCTTTTTTGACGGTGCTATTGCCCTACTACCTTGTGCATCATTAAATTTTTACGAGCCTTGTTCAGATTGCAAAAGCGAGACGGATTGCTTGTTACGACACGGATTAATAGCCATTAGAGACGAAACTTTAAAAGCGATGGATGGTATTACAATTGCTTCATTAGAAAAAAAATAATTTTTTTTATTTAAACTCTACTAATTTTATAGAATTAATTATATATTTGCCCCAGATTTAAATCAACATAAACAAATTAAAGTTTTAACTCATGGCAAATTATAAACTTTTAATCAGCCTATCGAAGATAGATTTTAGAGTTCCTAATTTCAAATTTGAATTCTGGATGATGTGCCTATGGGCATAGTAACAACTCATTTGAATTTTTTGTTTCAAAAACAAATCTTCATCAGAATCGAAATAATAGAACTCAAAAATAAAATAGTAAAATACATATTATGAATACAAAAAAATCACTTTATATAGTAATCACTTTTTTTACAATTGGGATTTCTTCTGCACAAACATCAGATGATGTATTAAATTTACTTATTCAAAAAGGGCTTGTCAAGCAAAATGATGCAGACTCTGTTCGAGCAGATTATGCTATTAAACAACAAGAAAAGCCAAAGGATAAAACAGTATTAGTTGATTTACAAATTAAAAATCGTTTTGAAGTTCGAAATGGTTATGGTAGCCTGCCTGATCAAAATACCGTGCCAGCTGCATTCGTAAATCAGAGAAGTCGTTTAAATTTCAATTATCAACATGGCAATTCCTTTAATGCGGTATTCTCTATACAAGATGTCAGAATATGGGGTTCTCATGACCCCAGAGGTTTAGGAGGAACAATACAATTGTTTGAAGGTTATGTCGAACCCTATCTATCGCCAAATTTTTCGATAAGAATTGGTCGTCAACGAATTATATATGACAATCAACGTCTTTTTGCTGAAAACGAATGGCGGGTAAATGCAAGTGCGCATGACGCTATCAATTTTAGATATTATAAAGACAAGTTAAGTACTGAATTAGTAGGTGCTTTCAATCAAACCGGTGAGCGTCTTTTTGGAACAGATTTTACACCCGCAGAATTGAGTATAACTCCTGGAAGTACTACTCCTGCTGCTTGGACTAGTTATAAAGCTCTTGCCGTAAATTACTTAAAATATGAATTTACACCAAGCACAACCGCAACCACTATCATTACTGCTGATGGATATCAGGATGCTATTAATAAGGAAAAAATATTTTGGAGATTTACTTATGGAGGTCGGTTAGAGTATAAAAAGGACAGATGGTATGCCACTGCCAGTGGGTATGCTCAAACGGGAAGAAACAATATAGGCAAAACTTTAGATGCTTGGTACATTCAGCCAGAGCTGAAATATTCAATTCCAGAAAATGTATCTGTTCGTTTAGGTGCCGAATTATTAAGTGGTGATAATGGTAAAGTGGGACTTGTCGACCATAACTTTGTTCCGCTTTATGGAGTTGCCCATCGCTTTAACGGATTTATGGATTTGTTCACGAAATTCCCAGGGGATTTAAATAATGCTGGTCTATTTAATCCTTATCTGTTTATATCAAAAAATATAAATACAAAACTAGAGATAAGCTCTAACAATCATTTGTTTTATACACAAAAAGCTTTTGTTAATTCATTTAACAAAGAGCTAAATAAATTTATGGGTTATGAACATGATTTGCTTGTGACTTATAAACCAAATAATTACACAAATATAGAAGGCGGATTCTCTTTTGCTTTACCTACCGATACTATGACAGCAATAAAGAAGTCTGGAGACTCAACTAAAATGGCTACTTGGGCTTATATTCAAGTGAAATTTACGCCTCGTTTATTTATAAATACTTTTAACTAAAAGTTTAAATTAGCTTATTAATTAAAAGTCCCAACATTTACACTGCACCCAAAAGTTTAGACAAATTTATAATTAATTTTGATAATAATGAGCTCGATATTGTATCGGGCTCATTTTGTTTAAATTTGACTTGATTCTTTCGTTATTGTAATAGTTTATATACTGTTTGATTTCTCGCT
>JANMZS010000134.1:0-8837 GCA_031383535.1 Flavobacterium sp. | reverse complement strand
AAAAAGGCTAATTCATCAATTGATGAATTAGCCTTTTTTTTAACCTGAATTTTTAAGTTCTCTATTATAGTTTATTAAAAAATATAATAGTGTATTAAAAAAAATTATAAAGTATATATGCCGTTTTGTTCTAAAATTGCTAAAAGATAAATACTTTCGTTTGGATCATATTTTTCTACGCCGCTTTGATACCATTTTTCAATACAGTTTATTTGAAAATCTGTATAACCATCAGCTTCAATGTCAATGCCTAACATCCCTGCCAAAAGAAACTCTTCTAAAATGACATCCGTAACTATTTTTTTAGGAATTCCAAGAGTAAGAGAGCCATTTAAATTTTCATATTCTGATCGTCCACTTTCAAATCCAGAAGAATAAGCTTCATTATCTTGTTTGCTAAAAACTAACTGAGAGTAAGGATTTAAGCCGTTAGCAAATCCTAAAATGTAATCTTGTCTATAAACGGAATTAAAAATATTACTCATATATCTGTTTGTATCTTGTGTGATAATGAAACAAACATAATGACAATATTTGGAGAACAAAATTAAAATCGATTAAAGGATAAAATAATCTATATACTTCACTTTATTATAAATATGCTGAAGTAGCGGTTAAAAATTAAATACTTTTTAAACTTTCAAGCAAAATTTTCAATTCCTCTTTTGTATTGAAGTGACTAAACGAAATTCGTAGACTTGGCTTTTTTAAATCATCGTTTGATAGCATTTCTGCCAAAACATGAGAAGGTTTAGTACTTCCAGATTGACAGGCACTACCGCGCGAAACTGCAATACCTTTCATGTCTAGATTAAAAACAATCATGGGTGTTTTTTCTTCAGAAAAAGGCAATAAGATATTAAGAATTGTATAAAAGCCTTCTTGATTTCCATTTATCTTAAAGCCAGTAAATGATATCCCGAGTTGGTCTATCAAATAATTTTTTAGATTTGAAATATAATCCCTTTCCAAAATCAAATTAGAGTATGAAAGTTCTAAAGCTTTTGCCATTCCTACTATTTGATGTAAAGCTTCGGTTCCTGGGCGTAAACCTTTTTCTTGATCACCTCCATAAAATAGGGGTTTTAAATCTGAATTTTTTCGTACAAAGGCAAACCCCACTCCCTTAGGACCGTGAAATTTATGTGCACTAGCAACTATAAAATCAAGAGCACTGTTTTTAAGGTCTATTTCGGTCTTTCCTACTGATTGTACCATGTCAGAATGAAAAAGGGCATGGTGTTGTTTACAAATTCGTCCCACTTTATCTAAATCGAGTATTGTTCCGATTTCATTATTGACATGCATCAAGCTAACCAAAGTTTTAATTTCACCTGATAAAAGTGTCACCAAATTAGTAATGTCAATCTCACCATTAGGTTTAATTGCAATATAATCTACCGCTATATCAAACTCTTTTTGTAAAGCTTGAACTGTACTAAGAACAGCATGGTGCTCAATTTTACTGGTGATTATTCTTTTTACACCCAAATCCTTAACCGCAGAGCGGAGAATCCAATTGTTTGCCTCGGTAGCACAAGATGTGAAAATAATTTCTTGAGCAGAAGCATTAATCAACTTAGCGATTTTTTTTCTAGATAATTCTAAAACACTCTTAGCATTACGTCCCATGTTGTGGGTTGAAGATGGATTACCATAATCAGTTGATAAAATACTTGTCATTTCCTGAATTACTTCCGGGCGAAGTTGAGTAGTAGAAGCGTTATCTAAGTAAATTTTTTTCATTGGTGCAAAGTTATGAAATATCAATTGTGATTGGGCTACTATCAATTGGCATTTTTTTTCTATTTTTGAGAAAATAATTTATACGATGAAAAGAATTTTTGGAATATTGATTTTAATGTTGGTTTTAACTGGTTGTGATGATGGCGATTTAATTTTAGAAACTATAAATTTTGAAGATGCGACAACCCAAGGTTGTAGTGAAAACAATATCATTTATAAGCTAAACGACAAAGAAGCTTTATTACTAGAAATTCCATCAAGTTCATTTGTAAACGAACCAAGTCCTACTGGGGAACCTACCGAAATAACGATAAGCACAACTAATCGAGTTATCTATCGTTTTTATAATGGAACAGTTGCCACCGATAACATCTGCGAAACTATCCAGCCAGCAACACCAATAGTAATTGACCAATGGACAGCTACTGGAGGAACGATTCAAATCACAACCACTGCCATAAAAACAACTAATGCAACAACTAACAGCACTAAAATTACAGGTTATAATCATAACATAATTTTCAAAGACATCACTTTTAACAAAACGAATGGAACACAGGTTTATGATAGTTTTGCCTTTGGGGATTATGTTACAACGGTCACTCCTTTACCTTTAGATTTTAATGAAACTATAGAAAGGTGTACAAGTAATTCAATTAACTTACTTTATAATTATAAAGGCAGTGAGGCATTGACCCTAGATATTGACCCAAATTTACTACTAAACACCGTAACTCCTTTAAATTCTCCAAGAACAGGATTAATTGGAACATCAACTAATATTCTAACCTACCGTTTGTATTCAGGGTTACTTTCTCCAAGTTATTTTTGTAATGCAACTATTCCCGCTACTCCAACAATAAATCAAGAATGGAATGGAGTTGAAGGAGTTTCTGCTAATAGTGGAATTATAGAGGTCACTACAACAACTAATGGAACAGGCTATAAACATACTATTATACTCAAAAAAGTATCTTTAAAGAAAGGAAATAATGATTTTTATCTAGGAGATAGTTTTACTTATGGGGAATTATTTACGGATTAATTTTTATTAAAAATATTTATTAAAAAAAATACTTATTCTGTTTTTAAATAGTAGTTATATGTTTTTTAGGTGATTACAAATTGAAATGGTATTTTTTTATATCAATAGATAATTTTATTTAAGTTAAGATTGATTTAGTATCAAAAAAAGAGGTTTATTATTTGTGAAATATAGAATAGAAACTTACATTTGCAACCGCTTAAAAGCAATATAAGTTCTTATTTTTGGAGAGTTGCCTGAGTGGCCGAAAGGACATGTTTGCTAAACATGCGTATGGGAAACTGTACCAAGGGTTCGAATCCCTTACTCTCCGCTTTTTTTGTTTTCGGGGTGTAGCGTAGCTCGGTTATCGCGTCCCGCATGGCGGGAAGACCGCAAGGTTGTTAAAGTATTGTTTTTTTTCGGGGTGTAGCGTAGCTCGGTTATCGCGCCTGCTTTGGGAGCAGGAGGCCGCAGGTTCGAATCCTGCCACCCCGACTAGTTTTTATTTACTTATTGGTAATGGAGGCATAGCTCAGCTGGATAGAGCACCTGCCTTCTAAGCAGGCGGTCGAAGGTTCGAATCCTTCTGCCTTCACAAAAACCCACTGAATTCAGTGGGTTTTTTGGGTTTTATACTTTTTTTGTTTTTTAAATTCTTACATTTACGTAGGCATATATTTTAAATATAAATAACAAGATGAATAAAAAAGTAGTAATCGTTTCGGCAATGAGAACACCTATAGGAAGTTTTATGGGAAGCCTATCGACTGTTTCAGCTCCACGTCTTGGTGCAATAGCAATCAAAGCAGCAATTGATAGGATAAATTTAGACCCAAATTTGGTAGACGAAGTTTATATAGGTAATGTTATTCAAGCTGGGATTGGACAAGCACCAGCACGACAAGCAGCTTTATATGCAGGATTGCCTAATGCTGTGCCCTGTACCACTATAAACAAGGTTTGTGCTTCAGGCATGAAAGCAGTCATGATAGGAGCTCAAGCCATACAATCTGGTGATGCCGAAATTGTAATTGCGGGAGGAATGGAGAATATGAGTTTGATTCCGCATTATTCGTATTTAAGAAACGGTCAGAAATTTGGACCTATCACGCTATTAGATGGATTGCAAAAAGACGGTTTAACGGATGCGTATAATAATAATGCCATGGGTGTTTTTGCAGATTTATGTGCAAAGGAACATGATATAACTAGAGAAGAACAGGATAGCTTTGCTATGCAATCTTATTTACGTTCAGCAAAATCATGGAAAACTGGAAAATTTGATAATGAAATCGTTCCTGTTTCAGTTCCTCAACGAAAAGGTGATCCGACTATCGTGAGCATAGATGAAGAATTCTCTAATGTTAATTTAGATAAAATTCCATCGTTAAATCCAGTTTTTACAAAAGAAGGAACTGTGACCGCTGCCAATGCGTCAACAATAAATGATGGTGCAGCTGCCCTAATTTTAATGAGCGAAGAAAAAGCACTATCGCTAAGTTTAAAACCGCTGGCCTACATTAAAGGATATGCAGATGCGGCACAAGAACCCAATAAGTATACAACAGCACCGTCAATAGCTATTCCTAAAGCTTTAGAAAAAGCAGGATTATCTATTGCTGATGTTGATTTTTTTGAAATAAATGAAGCTTTTGCAGTCGTAGGCTTAGCTAATATAAAAATCCTAAAATTAGATTCATCTAAAGTAAATATCAATGGAGGAGCCGTTTCTTTAGGACATCCTTTGGGTTGTTCCGGTGCTCGAATATTAGTTACTCTTTTGAATGTTTTAGAACAAAGCAATACAAAAATTGGTGTTGCAACCATTTGCAACGGTGGCGGAGGTGCTTCGGCTATTGTTATTGAAAGAATATAAATCTTGATTAAAATTTATATATTAAAAATTAACTCGTATTTTTAATTTTTAATTCGGAATTTTTGATTTTTAATTGTAATACATGTTCGGAATTTGTAATCTTGCCATCATCCCACTTCGATTAGAACACAGCGACAGAAGCGAAATTGTTTCTCAAGTTTTGTTTGGCGAACATTTTGAAATTTGTGAAAAATTCAATCAATGGTATCGAATTAAATTGCATTATGATTTTTATGAGGGCTGGGTCGATTCAAAACAAGTTCAGCTAATTTCAGAGCATGATTATAATCAGTTATCCAAAGATGCCATTATTTTAAATGGAGATTTAATAGAGTATATAACCTCATCATCCGATTTGTTATTACCAATTCCGTTAGGTTCTTCCTTATCTTTTTTGAACCATAATGAAATGAACACCTCCAATTTTAATTTTGAAGGGAAAAAGATTAGTGGTATTAAATCAAAAAGTAACATACTCAATACCGCTTTTATGTATTTGCATGCTCCTTATTTATGGGGAGGGAAAACTCCTTTTGGAATTGATTGCTCTGGTTTTACCCAAATGGTTTATAAACTCAATGGGTATAAATTGTTGCGAGACGCATCCCAACAAGCCTTACAAGGAGAAGCACTTAGTTTTATTGAAGAAAGCGAACCAGGAGATTTAGCTTTTTTTGATAATGATGAAGGCAATATTATTCATGTAGGTATTATTATGGAGGACAATTACATTATTCATGCCAGCGGAAAAGTACGCATTGATAGATTAGATCATCTTGGAATTTATAATCCCGAAGCCAATAAACATACCCACAAACTTAGAGTAATTAAGAAAATAATTGATGTCATCTCAGAATAGTTTCCTTTTCTTCTAATGTTAACACCATGTACTAAACCAATGCAATCAATTGTACTACTTTCTGAAATTGTTCTTGTTTCGTTATATTAGAATTATCAAATTCAATCGCATCATTGGCTTTAACAAGTGGAGAATCTTCACGATGGGTATCTATATAATCTCGCTCTTCAACATTATGCAACACTTCTTCAAAGGTTACACTATCCCCTTTTCTTGTCAGCTCTTTAAATCGTCTTTCGGCACGTGTTTTGGGACTTGCTGTCATAAATATTTTTAATTCAGCTTCAGGAAAAACTACTGTTCCAATATCTCTTCCGTCCATTACAATCCCTTTATCTTTTCCCATTTCTTTTTGTTGCTCTACTAATTTCGAACGAACTTCTGAAATTTCAGCCACCTTACTCACATAATTAGACACTTCAAGAGTTCTAATTTCTTTTTCTACATTAACATCATTCAAATACATTTCGGCAAAACCCAAATCTGGATTGAACTTGAAAACTAATTTTATAGAAAAAAGAGCACTAATTAATGATTGTGAATCAAAAAAATCTTTACTAATAAATTTATTTTGCATAGCAAATAAAGCAACAGCACGATACATGGCACCTGTATCAACATAAATATATCCTAGGTGTTTGGCTAATTCTTTGGCTAAAGTACTTTTGCCTGTGGACGAGAATCCGTCAATTGCGATGGTAATTTTCTTATTCAAACTTTTCTATTTTATATCAAAGATACGAAACAAATTACTCTTGAAAATTAATTGTTAGACCAAATAAGCTTGTATTTCCAGCTAATGTATATCTTGAATAGGAATAGTTAAATTTTAATTTATTGAACTTTAGTCCAAAACCTAATGAGATTCCAGAAAAATTTCGTTGTTCTAAAATTCGTAATTCTTCGGCTCTCCTAAAATTATATCCTAATCGGATATTAAACGCTTTTTTAGGAAAAAGTTCAATTCCTAATATCATGTGGCGTATGGCATTACCAAAAATAGAGACTTTTTTGTCTGATGTACTGCCATCAAGTGAAGTTTCAGATTGTGCTGGATTGACAAAAGAAATGTTCCACTGTTGTAAATTTTCTAAAGTAAGATGCCAGCGAATAGGCACATGTTCTAGTTCTTGTGACACCCCTGCCATAATTTCTAAAGGTAATTTTTCGCTAGTCTCGGCGTAAGTTGTGAATTGTGTTCCAAGATTTCTAACTGATAAAGCCCAATTGACATCATTGGTATCATCAATATAAATAGCTCCTAAATCAACAGCACCACCAAAAGAATTATAACTTTCTAATGTTGAAGAAATGAGTTTAGCATTGGCACCTAAGTAAAGGTTTGAATTTGGTACATTATAGGCATATCCTAAGGAAAGTGCAATTTCACTTCCTGAAAATTGTGAAGTAGCTTGCCCATTTTCATCATAACCCTCAAAATTCCCGTAATTTACATAGTTGACTCCAGCTTGAAATGTTTCATAACGGCGATCATAGGTATAGGCGTAAGAAGCTGTTCCGTAAGTAACTTCTCCAAAATAGCTTCCATAATTCAGTGCTAAATGATTGTCCATTTCTGGATTTATGGTCGCTGGATTAAAATTAGCTTGATTTACATCTTCATCATAAATAGTAACTGTTTTACCACCCAAAGCAGCTTGTCTTGGCGATGTTACTAAGTTAAGAAATTGATAGGTGTACTTCCCTCCTATTTGTCCGTAAGACAAAGAGCAAAATAAAAAAAGAAAGGAGAATAAAAATCTATTTTGCATGGTTGAAGTTGCAATTCAATATAATTAACGCAAATGCGAAGATAAAATTATAATGCTTTTTTATGTTATTTTAGCTATGCCTTTTTCTAAATCAATTTCTCAAAAAAAATTCCATTCGCCACAGCGAATGGAATTAAATCATTTATTAAAAATCATTATAATAGTTTAGCGTTTTTTACCTTTTGATTGGTAATGGCAATATCTAAAACATCACTCATCTCTTTTACATAATGAAAAGTAAGTCCAGTCAAATATTCTGGTTTTATTTCGTCGATATCACTTTTGTTTTCATAACACAAAATAATTTCCTTTATATTCGCTCTTTTTGCTGCCAAAATCTTCTCTTTAATTCCTCCTACAGGCAATACTTTTCCACGAAGTGTGATTTCTCCTGTCATTGCCAACCCTTTTTTGACTTTCTTTTGTGTTAATACCGAAACCAAAGAAGTAAGCATTGCAATCCCCGCACTTGGGCCATCTTTTGGTGTAGCACCTTCTGGCACGTGCAAATGAATATTGTATTTTGATAACATCTCTGGATTGAGTCCTAAAATTTCGACATTGGCTTTTATATATTCTAAAGCTATGGTCGCCGATTCTTTCATGACTGTTCCTAAATTTCCGGTAATGGTCATGGCTCCTTTTCCTGGAGAAATCAAAGATTCTATAAATAAAATATCACCTCCTACACTGGTCCATGCCAAACCTGTAACCACTCCAGCTACATCATTACTCTCATATTTATCTCTTTCTAATCTAGGAACACCTAGCGTCTTTACTATGTCTTCGTCTGTCACTTTGATATTATATGCTTCATCCATTGCAATAGATTTAGCAGCGTTCCGAATCACTTGAGCAATCTTTACTTCTAGTCCACGAACTCCAGATTCACGAGTATAGCCTTCGACAATTTTTTCTAATTGTTTTTTTCCAATCGACAAATCTTTGGTTGTCAGACCGTGTTCTTTTAATTGTCGGTTGAATAAATGTTGCTTCGCAATTTCTACTTTTTCTTCAATAGTATAGCCCGACATCTTAATCACTTCCATTCTATCTCGCAAGGCAGGTTGTATCTCGGCCATATTATTAGAGGTAGCAATAAACATCACTTTCGATAAATCATAACCCATTTCTAGGAAATTATCATAAAATGAATTGTTTTGCTCTGGGTCTAAAACTTCTAATAATACCGAAGAAGGATCACCATGATGACTATTGGATAATTTATCGATTTCATCCAAAACAAAAACTGGATTTGAAGTTCCTGCTTTTTTGAGGCTTTGAATTATTCTTCCGGGTAAGGCTCCAATATAGGTTTTTCTATGCCCACGAATTTCAGCTTCATCCCGCAAACCACCTAATGAAATACGGACATATTCTCTGCCTAATGCTTCCGCTACTGATTTTCCGATAGAGGTTTTACCAACACCTGGAGGCCCTGTCAAACAAATTATTGGAGACTTCATGTCTTTTCTTAATTTCAATACAGCCAAATGTTCTATCATTCGTTTTTTCACCTCATCAAGTCCAAAATGATCTCTATCAAGAATCTTCTGT
>JANMZS010000092.1:0-5822 GCA_031383535.1 Flavobacterium sp. | reverse complement strand
CTGCCGACAGGCAGGAGCATAGAAAAAAAGATTGGGATAGCCCAATTCTTGGGTTCAGATAGCTATATTTTTCTTAAATAAAGTGAAACGCCTTTAAAAATTTCCAGAATCTATGTGGTTAAAAAATCATGAAAATTGAATTACACCCAACGGGTTATAAAACAGTAAATAATAATAATCTATAAAAGATATTTCAGACCCTGCTCCATATCATTGAGATTGCTTCGTGCCTCGCAATGACAGAGTCGGGGAGAGGAAAAAACACAAAATGGAAGAAAAAAAATTAGATCTTAATTCGATAATTGGTTTCCTATTAATATTTGGAATTTTAATTTGGATTATTTACCAAAATCAACCTTCACAGGCAGAAATTGCTGCTGCGAAAGCCAAAAAAGAACAAGTTGTAAAAGCAGAAAATGCGACAAAAGCAACTGAAAATAAAATAGCGGAAACTCCTGTAGCTATTGTAGCTGGTGATTCGACACAATTGGCTCAAGCCCAAAAAACCTTAGGCGGTTTTGCTTATTCAGCAACACTTCCATCAGCAAAAAATAATTTTACAACTATCGAAAACGCGTTAGTGAAATTAAAAATTGCCAATAAAGGAGGTTATATCGTAGAGGCTACTTTAAAAAAATTCGAAAAATTCAAAAAAGGTTCGGGTCAATTAGTAGAACTAATAAAAGACAATAATTCCGATTTGAATATTCAATTCCTAACAGCAGATAATCGTACTTTAAATACTAAAAACCTGTATTTTGAACCAACTTTGTCAAAAGTGGGAACAGACCAAATACTGTCTATGAAATTGAAAGCGGATGCTAATGAATTTTTAGAATATAAATACATTTTGAAGCCAAATGATTATATGGTTGGCTTTGATCTTCGCTCTCAAGGATTGAATAAAGTATTGAATATTGCTAAACCCTTGGATTTAGAATGGAATTTAAAATCGTTCAGAAACGAGAAAAGTGTTTCTTATGAAAATCGCTATGCCGAAGTGCATTTCGAATATGAAGATGGGAAAACAGATTATGTAGGACAGGGAAAAGATAAAGTAGAGTCTCCAATAAAAGTAAATTATATTGCCTTTAAACAACATTTTTTTACCTCGATATTATTGACGAACAAACCATTTGAAACCTCAAAATTACAATCAAACAATCTCGTTTTAGATGAAACTATTGATACAACTTATACCAAACAATTCAAGGCTAATGTTCCATTGGTTTTTACAAATGGAGAAATAGATTATAAAATGAATTGGTATTTTGGACCATCAGATTATAAAATATTAAAATCTTATGACAAAAATCTAGAAAAAGTAATTCCTTTGGGATGGGGGATTTTTGGGTGGATTAATAAATTTATTTTTATTCCATTATTCGGTTTTTTAAGTTCTTATATTTCTTATGGAATTGCGATTATCATTTTTACCATATTGATTAAAATTGCGATGTCGCCTATTACGTATAAGTCATTTTTATCTCAAGCTAAGATGAAAGTGTTGCGTCCTGAAATTACCGAATTGGGAGAAAAATTCAAAAAAGACCCAATGAAAAAGCAACAGGAAACAATGAAATTGTATAACAAAGCTGGGGTAAATCCGATGGCAGGTTGTATTCCAGCTTTAATTCAAATACCGTTTATGTATGCTTCCTTTCAGTTTTTTCCATCGGCATTTGAGTTACGGCAGAAAGGTTTCCTTTGGGCTGATGATTTATCGTCTTTCGATCAAGTAATTAAGCTTCCATTTCGTATCCCGTTATATGGTGATCATATCAGTTTGTTTCCAATTTTGGCAGCCATAGCTATTTTCTTTTATATGAAAATGACTTCTGGTGACCAACAAATGGCTGCTCCTCAGCAAGAAGGTATGCCCGATATGGCTAAGATGATGAAAATTATGATTTACGTTTCGCCAATTATGATGTTGATTTTCTTTAATAGTTATGGAGCAGGATTGAGTTTGTACAATTTTATTTCAAACTTGATAACCATAGGAATCATGTTTGTAATTAAAAACTACATTGTTGATAGTGATAAAATTCATGCTCAAATTCAAGAAAATAAATTGAAAGAACCTAAAAAACAAGGTAAGTTTCAACAAAGATTACAAGCGGCAATGGAGCAAGCAGAAGCTCAGAAAGCTAAAAATAAAAAATAACAAGTTTTTTAAAATCCCGATTTATCGGGATTTTTTTGTTAGAATAATTTTTTTAGAAAGAATGCGTTTAATTTGAAATGATACTTATGAGAACGTTATATAAAAATATCTTTTTAATTGTGTTGCTATTCAATTTTGTGAATCTTCATTCTCAAAACGACTTGAATAAATTAGATAATAAAGGAAAAAAACAGGGGCTTTGGAAAGGGATTTATGAGGATACTAAGAATCCAAAATATGAAGGAACATTTGAGCACGGAAAAGAAGTAGGTCTTTTCGTTTTTTATGATAACACAAAAGCAAAAACAGTAATCGCTACTAGAGAATTTAAGCCTCAGACTAACGAAGCGTACACTATTTTTTATGACCAAAATAAAAATATAGTAAGTGAGGGTAAAGTAGTCAATAAATTATTCGAGGGGCAATGGAAATTTTATCATAAAGCATCCAAAATTGTAATGACTATTGAAAATTATACAAATGGTAAGCTAGAAGGCTTACGAACTGTTTTTTATCCTAATAGTAAAATTGCCGAAGAAACTAATTATAAAAACAATACAAAGGAAGGGATTTGTAAAATATATGCTCAAAACGGAATTGTAATTGAGGAATCAATGTACAAAAATAATATGTATAATGGTTTTGCATTTTTTAAAGATACCGATGGAAATCTTATTTCAAAAGGTAATTTTGTAAATGGAAAAAAATCTGGAATTTGGCAATTTTACGAAAAAGGAAAATTGGTCAAAGAAACTAATATGAGTTATCCTGATACCAAAACAAAATCAAAATAGTATGCTATTTACAATTGATTATTCTGTTATAAATCTTCGTAACTTTGTCAACTTACTTATAAAAATGTATCAATTAAAATGAAACGTGTAGTTGTAGGACTTTCTGGAGGTGTCGATTCTAGTGTTGCAGCTTATTTATTGCAACAACAAGGCTATGAAGTCATTGGGCTATTTATGAAAAACTGGCACGATGATTCGGTAACAATTTCTAATGAATGTCCTTGGCTAGAAGATAGTAATGATGCATTGTTAGTAGCTGAGAAACTAGGTATTCCTTTTCAAACAGTTGATTTAAGCGAAGAGTACAAAGAGAAAATAGTTGACTATATGTTCAACGAATATGAAAAGGGACGTACTCCGAATCCCGATGTGCTTTGTAATCGCGAAATAAAATTTGATGTTTTTATGAAAATCGCTTTAAGTCTTGGTGCCGATTATGTGGCAACAGGTCATTATTGTCGAAAAGGTGAAATTGAAATTCAAGGAAAAAAAGTATACCAATTATTGGCAGGAGCTGACATCAATAAAGACCAATCCTATTTTCTCTGTCAATTGTCTCAAGAACAACTAGCCAAATCTTTGTTTCCTATCGGAGAATTAACCAAACCCGAAGTTCGTGAAATCGCTACACAACTCGATTTGGTTACTGCAGAGAAAAGAGATTCACAAGGTTTGTGTTTTATAGGCAAAGTTCGATTACCAGAGTTTTTGCAACAAAAATTACAGTCCAAAGAAGGCTTGATTATTCAAATTGATGCGACTAATCCAGTATATAATCCGTTTAGTAGCGAAGGACTTTCTATCGAAGAAACCTTAGAATTGAATGCAAAAAAAATCGCCTACACACCAGAAATGGGTAAAGTTGTAGGCAAACATCAAGGAGCTCATTATTTTACTATTGGACAACGAAAAGGACTTAATGTAGGAGGAACAACCGAGCCTTTATTTATAATTGCTACGAATGTTGAAACTAACACTATTTATACTGGATTAGGTAGTCGACATCCGGGATTATTCAAAAAAGCTTTGTTTATTGAACAATCAGAAGTACATTGGATTCGAACAGATATGGTTTTGGCTAATGGAGAAACTATGCAGGTTATGGCTAGAATTCGTTATAGACAAGCTTTGCAAAAAGCTACTTTATTTCAATTTGAGAATGGTATGTATGTTTCTTTTGACGAATCACAATCAGCTATTACAGAGGGACAATTTGTAGCCTGGTATTTAGATGACGAATTAGTTGGTTCTGGTGTTATTTCTTAAATTAGTGGACTTTTAATTTTAAACCAATAAATATGAAAAGTACATACTTTCTTTTTTTCTTGTTTATTTATTGTACTGCTTTTTCTCAAATAGAAGATGCTTGGGTTTATTTTAAAGACAAACCAAATTCGGAAAACTATCTTAGTAACCCCTTGACTATGCTTACTCAAAGAGCAATCGATAGAAGAACTGCTCAGAATATTGCAATAGATATTACAGATGTTCCCATTTTTCAATCTTATATCAATCAAATTACAATTTCAACAGGAATTACAGTTAAGGCAAAGTCTAAATGGCTCAATTGCCTTCATGTAAGAGGGTTGCAAACGGATATTAATTTGCTAAAATTATTGTCTTTTGTAGAGTATATTGATTTTGCCAATCATGCTCTTAATGCAGCTAAAATAGCTTCGGTAAAAAAATTAAAGAATTCACCAATAAACAAAACAGTAGCAACAGCAGTCAATTACGATTATGGAAATTCAGCCAATCAAATTCAGATGCTCAACGGACATTTGTTGCATCAATTAAATTATACAGGCTCAGGAAAGGTTATCGCTGTTTTGGATGCGGGTTTTCCAAACGTGAATACAGCACAGCCTTTTCAGAGGTTAATTAATAACGGTTTAATTCTTGGCGGCTATGATTATGTCAATAAAAATTCTAATTTTTATACGGGCAATTCACACGGAACCTTAGTACTTTCATTAATGGGCGGTTTTGCTGATGGTCAGTTAGTAGGAACGGCACCAGATGCTAGTTATTATTTATTCATCACTGAAGATGCCGTTTCCTCTTTTCCGTATAGCGAAAATCCAGTAGAAGAATCAAATTGGGTTGAAGCTGCCGAAGAGGCTGATAGATTAGGTGTTGACATTATTACTTCTTCTTTAGGGTATTTTGGCTATGATAATCCGAATTACAGTTATACTTATTCAGACATGACAGGAAATTTAGCCTTTGCATCAAGGGGAGCCAATATTGCATTTAATAAAGGGATTGTTGTTGTTGCTAGTGCTGGAAATGAGGGGCAATCCACTGAGCCACACATTGGGGTTCCCGCCGAAGCAACAAATGTTTTGGCTATAGGGGCCGTAAATCCAGATAAGACTTATGCTGATTTTAGTTCTATAGGCCCTAGTTATGACCAACGAGTAAAACCTGATGTAGTGGCTCAAGGACAAAATCCTTATTTTTCAGATACTTCTGGAAATATTACCAATGGCAATAGTGGAACTTCTTTTTCCTGTCCTATTACTGCTGGAATGATTGCATGTTTGTGGCAGGCTTTACCAACGAAAACCAACCAACAAATTAAACAATTAATTATCCAATCGGCAGATAAATATTCTTCTCCAACGAACCAATTGGGATACGGAATTCCGGATTTTAATTTGGCTTTATCCAATGGATTGTCCACAATATCTTTTTCAAAAGCCGATTTAATAATTTATCCCAATCCGACAAAAGATACAATCAAGGTAAATTTTCCAGAAAATTCACCTTAATTAAATCTTTTGTCGGATTAGGATAAAACACTAAATCGGCTTCTGAAAAAGATGTTGTGGACAACCCATTGGCTAAAGCCAAATTAA